>DADO01000136.1:718-10056 GCA_002509325.1 Methanosarcina sp. UBA402
GGAACTCGGGAAGCGGAACTCGGGCGGGTCAGATTGTAGGCTCGATATCCGGCTCTTCAGAAGAGGAGAGATGTTTTTCTTCGATCATCTCCAGAAGCTTGTTCACGGCTTCTTCAATCCCTTCTCCGGTAATTGTGGAGATATTTAATTCTACTTCATCCAGTTTCTGGAACTCAGGTCTGTCAGCTTTGTTTGCAACCACAAGCAGGGGAAGTTCGAAATTCTCCCGAATTTCCGCAAGCAAGCCTTTCTGGTCTTCAATTGCATATCCGCAGCTTTCACTGGGGTCAATCATGAACATTACAACCGCATCAAGGTAACGAATTGCAGTGATTGCCTGCCTTTCGATGTCGTTTCTCTCGGGCATAGGGCGGTCAAGAAGCCCAGGCGTATCCATAACCTGGTAGCGTACTCCATCTCGAGTAAAGTGACCGATCGCTACACCTTTTGTTGTAAAAGGATAGGACGCGATTTCCGGGCTTGCACCTGTAATCCTCGAGACAAAACTTGACTTTCCGACATTTGGGTAGCCAGCAATCACAATTGTGGGTTCTTCCTGGACATCAGGAAGTTTCCGTAGGATGTTTCTGGCTTCATTGAGGAAGAGAAGGTCTTTGTTGATGGACTTGATAATGGAGGCAAGCCTTCCGAAAGCCTCTTTCCGGACAGGTTCAGGGACATCCGAATTCCGAATTTTTCCAACATAAACCCTTGCAACCTCATGGATCTTCCTGCTTGCCCAGTCCACGGATGCAAGGGACATCTTTAGTTTTTCCACGCCTACAAGGATATTCGTAAGTTCATAATAGAACCTGGGTAATTGTTCAAAACTTGGGAACCGCCTAACTATGTTTGCAAGATTGTCAGTGAGAATATTTGCGGCTGTCAGCAGCATGGACTCATTAGCCCTGAACCGGCTTTCTCTGCTATCTATGGTTTTTCCGGACATGGTTCTCGCTGACCGCTTAAAGGCTTTATTGATTAATTCCTCGGAAGTGGGGACTGTGTGAATTTTCTCAAAAATCATCATATCTCAACCCTCTGGGGGTTCTGCTAGTTTTCTATATATATGTTATTATAATTAAAGAGTTTAATAAATCAAATATTCGAGCAAATCAAGTATGCAAGCAAGAGTCTCGCAGGGATTCCTTAGGCTATACTTTCTGAGGGAATTTTTTGTTCGGTTTTAAGTTTTATATTTACAAATCCTGATGATAAACTTTATATAAAGCATAAAACCAGTTAGAACTCAAAGCAGAACCGGACTCTTTTTATATTTGTAATAGTAATTTATAATCATTAATTATGGCAAATACCTGAGTTAACGTCCATTGCCTATGTACAGATTTTATACATCATCCTAATAAAGGTATATGAAATTGATGGTGATAGCATGGAACTCACTTTGATTCAAAAAGACATTATTTTTTCATTAATCAACCTTCAGCGGCAAAAAGACCGGGCAATTAAAGGGGAAGAGATAGCCGAGGTCATCCAGCGCAATCCTGGGACTATCCGCAACCAGATGCAGTTATTAAAGGCCCTGGGGCTTGTAGAAGGAGTGCCAGGACCAAAGGGAGGGTATAAACCTACAGGTGGAGCTTACGAAGCGTTAAGAATTCAACAATTGAAGAATGAGTCCGTAGTCCCTCTTTACAGGAATAATACGTTAGTTAGTGGGGCTACGGCTGCCGACATTAGTTTTACAACGGTTAGAAATCCTGACGCCTGCAGCGGAGTTGTCCGCGTACTTGGAAACACAAAAGAATTTGTTATGGACGATAAGCTTCAGATAGGACCTACGCCTGTAAACCGACTGATAATTCGTGGGGAAGTCACAGGAAGGGATGATACAAACAATTCTATTCTCTTCAATATTACGGAAATGATTTCTCTCCCTAAAAAACATGTAAAACACTATATGAAATATCCTCCTTTGCTTGTTAACCTGAATGCGGGTATCCAGGAAACAACGAGGCTTTTTATCAGGAACAACGTTCACGGTGCTCCTGTAGAAGATAAGGGGAAAATCGTGGGAATTATTACATATACTGATATTGCTCACGCAATTGCCCAGGGGAAATTGAATGTAAAAGTCAAAGACATTATGACAAAAGAGCTTATCACGGTTGATGGGGATATGCAGCTCTACGATGTAGTAAAACTTTTCCATAAGTACAATGTGGGGAGGCTTATCGTAACAATTAATGGCGTACCTAAAGGCACGCTATCAAAAACCGATGTCCTGAACGAGCTGGCGGTGTATAAAGAAAGCTGAGATTTAAGTAAGCTAAGATCCTGCCTTCGGCAGGGAAACATATAGATTAATATCATTAATTTTATATCTCTTTCCTGATTGTCTCATGACCGAGAAAAACAGTAGTAGAAGAGTTGAATTCTCCTTAAAACGCACAAGATTCTTAGGTCACCCTGGTCTTATTGCCGAAGTTTTCAGAGAACTTGAAATTGACAAACTGATCGATGAGAAACTCCCTAAGGAAAGAGATCATAATGTCCCTTACTCAGTCGGTATCCTCACAGCCCCAGAATCGATTGCATGTGGTTATGGGAAAGGGACCATAATGTCCCTCACTCAGTCTGTATCCCTGTCATGGTAATCAATGGTCTTGGTTTCATAGGGCAACGTATGTATCTTTTTCTTGATTTTTTCAAAAACGTTTCTACGGAAAGGCTCTTTGGAGACAGTATAACAAGAGAAGACCTGAATCAATATTTATTTGTATTCGGTTAAGGATTTTGTTAACCCAAAATTGACTACTCATATTCTAATCGCATATTGATATCCAATTTTGTAGTTGACGAAAATTACGATGAAAGTAATATGTTTGGAACAATTCGTATCTTAACCGAATCCAAATGAATCAATATAATAGGAGAGACTCTTGATAGAATCGTAAAATACGGCCCTACAAAACTGTTTACGGAAATTGCTCTTCACATTATGGTTCGTCTGCCTATTCCTGTCCATTGTTTACACGTTGACACTACAAGTGTCAGCGTTTATGGCGATTATGAAGACGAAGAAACTGAGGCTATTGATATTACTTTTGGAGTTCCCAAAAATGGAAGATGGGACCTCAAACAATTTGTACTGAGCTTGATTGTTAATCAGCATGGGATACTATTTTTCATGAATACCCATTCAGGAAATGTTTCAGACAAAAACACAATTCAGGAAACGATCAAGTCTCTATCTTTCCCTTATTATCTTTTGATTTGTCCAATTAACTAACATAATTATATTTGTAAATAATATTAAATATCATTGAATACAATCATTAGGTCTAATCAATATTTTATTACTCACTTTGTTGAAGATTAGCAAAGTGAGTGATTGGGTGGGGATTATAAATTCATTGTCATTTAGTAATTACATAAGCTACTACTGATTACTAGCGCCTGACAAATAACTATATTTCGCGGATTCCTAGCTATATATTTTTTTATCATAGTCGTAGATTTGAGATAAATTTATATGGCTTAAATCCAAAACCGTAATAGGTGTTATCAATATATACTCTTTACACTAGTATGTAGATTATAGAGTATTATGGGGAGTAATCGTATGTAATTGGGACTATATAACTGGTAAAATAGAGCATGAAACTGAATATTTTGAGCTTGGGGGGTATTAATTGAATAAGCAACTTAAAGTGTTATTTATAGGAACCTATGTTCCAAAAGAATGTGGGATTGCTACATTCACATCCGATCTTTTAAATTCAGTGTCCGGAGAATACAAAGGCGTTCATTGTGAGGTAATTGCTTTGAACGATCCTTCTGAATCCTATAATTATCCTGATGAAGTCGTTTTTCAAATCCAGAGAGATAGGATCGAGGATTATTACCGGGCTGCAGATTATATAAACCAATCTGATATTGATATTGTCTGTCTCCAGCACGAATTTGGTCTTTTCTGGGGAAACGCGGGAGACTACATTTTTTCCCTTCTTTCAGGAATCAACAAGCCTGTAATAAGCACTATGCACACTATAATCCGGGAACCTAAACCTGAATACCGGGTATCCACAGAAAAACTTATCAGGTATTCCGAAAAGCTGATTGTAATGAGCCAGACTGCAGTCGATATGTTAAAAGACGTTTATAAGGCTCCTGAGGACAAGATAGAATTAATTTTCCATGGAGTGCCTGACTATCCGTTTAACAACTGCAATAAATACAAAAAGAAATTGAATCTGAAAGGGGCTCCGCTTGTCCTTACTTTCGGTCTTCTTAACCAGAACAAAGGTATAGAAAGTGTGCTTGAGGCGCTTCCTGAAGTCGTTAGTGAGTATCCTGACCTTGTTTACCTTGTCCTGGGTGCCACACATCCTATAATTAAGAAGAACTTTGGAGAAGCGTACAGGGAATATCTAAAGAATAAGGTCTCTGAACTTGGGCTTGAGAAGAATGTAGTCTTCCATGACAAATTTGTCGAAAAAGAAGAACTCTGTAACTATATTCTTGCCAGTGATATTTACGTATCTCCTTATCTGTCGAAAGAACAGATAGTAAGCGGCGCTCTAACCTATGCAATTGGCATGGGAAAAGCAATAGTTTCCACTCCTTACTGGTATGCCCAAGAAATTCTTTTCGACAACCGTGGGTTGCTTGTAGATTTCGGAAACACACATGGCTTTAAAGAATCCCTTTTGCACTTGATTGAAAATCCAAAAATGTGTGATGATATGCGCAAAAAGGCATACGATTTTGGTAGAAAAATGATATGGAAAAATATAGGTAAACAATACAATATGGTTTTCACAAGTGCTTTAAAGAATTACAATGCTTACCCCAGAACATCGGATAAATTTAATTTCCTTCCAAGTCAACTGCCTGAAGTAAAGCTTGATTACCTTAAATTATTGACAGATGATGTAGGCATTATGCAACATACCAATCTTGGTGTACCCGCTCGCCATTATGGGTACAGTACTGATGACGTAGGCCGAGTTCTTGTTGCACTAACACAGTTGATAGATAGCCAGAAGAAGGCGGAGGAGTTCTGGAAATTATTTACCACATACATGAGCTTTCTTGAACATGCTCAAACTGATACAGGTCATTTCCATAATTTTATGAGTTACAAACGGGAGTTTCTGGATGAAAAAGGCAGCGAAGACACTCTTGGGCGTGCTATCTATGGACTTGGACATGTGATAAGCTGCCCTTACCTTTCTAAAAATATGCGTACGCTTGCCCATACCCTTATGAGCAGGGCCAGGCCTGAAATGGAAAATCTAAACTATCCGAGAGCAAAAGCCTACACTATATGCGGTTTGTATGAAATTCTCAGGACAGGTGTGGATGTCGACGAGTTCGAATCAGTATTTAATTCACGCAGGGATACACTCAAGTCCATAGACTCCCTTGTAAGCAAAGATACCTTTGAATCAATATTTATCAACCATGCGAACTCTCTGGTCGATTTATACGAGGCTAACCACAAAGAAGACTGGAACTGGTTCGAACCTACAGTAACATATAGCAATGCAAAGCTGAGTGAGTCCCTTTTACTAGCTTACAATTATACCAAAGATCGAATTTACAGGAAGGTTGGCCTTGCTACTCTAGACTTTCTTACTGAGATCCAGTGGAAAGGCGATTTCTTTGACATAGTTGGAAACGATGGCTGGTACCCTTATAATGAGGAAAAGCCGATTTTTGACCAGCAGCCTATCGAGGCAGGTTACCTGACTCAGGCCTATGTTTCGGCTTATGAGATTGCGCGTGAGAAAAAATATCTGGAACTTGCAAGATACTCTTTTGAATATTTCCTTGGAAGAAATCGTTTGCGAACTGTTATGTATGATTATTCTACAGGTGCAGTTTGTGACGGGCTCAACCGCGATGGAATGAATTGTAACCAGGGTGCGGAATCTGTCATTTGTTTCCTTATGGCTTTGAGCTCTTTAAACAAACACACGAGTAAAGCTTTCGGTGCAATCCTGCAATCCAGAGTTAGCAATGAGGTAGACAACGGAACCCTGCAGAAAAGAAAGAGCCTTTTGTCAGCAGATCAGGTGGAGTGAGAGGATATATGATCTGGAAAGACCATGGGGAGCTATTTGTAAGATACCATAGGAATCCTATATTAACTGTTGACGATTGGCCTTATAGAGCTCATTCGGTGTTTAACCCTGCAGCTGCTATTATTGATGGTATAACTCTTTTGCTTGTGCGTGTAGAGGATCACAGGGGTTTTTCTCACTTTACAATAGCAAGAAGTGAAAACGGGATTGATGGCTGGGAAATTGATCCTGAACCAACTTTTGCTCCGGATCCTATAAATTACCCTGAAGAAATATACGGTATCGAAGACCCACGCATAACTTACATAGATGAATTGGGGAAGTGGGCTGTGGCATATACAGCTTTTTCAGATTCGGGTCCCTTAACTTCACTTGCTTTCACAAAGGACTTCCGTAATTTTGATCGAGTAGGAGCTACCCTGCCTCCTGAAAATAAGGATGCTGCTGTTTTTCCATTAAGGTTTAACGGCAAATGGGCAATGCTGCACAGGCCTGTATCTTTAATAAGCGGTGCAAAAGCAAATATCTGGATATCCTTTTCTCCGGATATGAAATACTGGGGAGAACACGAAGTCCTTCTATATGCCAGAGAAGGTGGATGGTGGGATGCAAACAAGATAGGCTTGTCTCCACAGCCAATCCGCGTATCTGACGGATGGTTAATTATGTATCACGGGGTACGCCAGACAACAGCTAAGGCAAGTTACCGGCTTGGGCTTGCCCTCCTTGATCCGGATGACCCCAGGAAAGTGCTTCACAGGTCAGAAGGCTGGGTTTTCGGACCGCGTGAAATGTATGAACGCAGCGGAGACGTCAATGATGTTGTTTTCCCTTGTGGCTGGGTCATAGTGGACGATGAACTCCGGATTTATTACGGAAGTGCTGATACCTCAGTATCGTTAGCTACCGCAAAAATTCGTGATGTCCTGAAATATATTCATGAATGCCCTGAAAAACAGTGCCCTAATGAGTACTGTAGATGGTTTGAAGAAGATATTCAAAGTTCCACTGATCCGAAAAGAGGGTATTCTAAATTGAAGTGAACTACCCCTCAGCTAAAGACTGAGTGGCTTCCTAATTCATAGATGACCATCGGCATCTCCAAAGGCTTACGCTTCGTAATATAAAGTAAGCAAAAATAAAAATTGAAATAAAGTAACCAAAAATAAAAAACTGTTTGGAGATTTGAATTATTTTGGGGGTATTAGTATAAGAATTGCGATGTTATCTCCGATTGCCTGGAGCACGCCACCTAAAAAGTATGGTCCCTGGGAATCTATAGTATCTTTATTAACTGAAGGACTTGTAAAAAGGGGCATTGATGTTACATTATTTGCGACAGCGGATTCTCACACAACCGCGAAACTTCATGCCGTGTGCCCGATACCTTATGAAGAAGACAAGGATATGATCATAAAGGTATATGAAGGGCTGCACATATCCGAAGTTTTTGAAAGGGCAGAAGAGTTCGATATAATACACAACCATTTCGATTATCTCCCTCTAACCTACAGTGCGCTTGTCGATACACCTGTTGTAACAACAATCCATGGGATATCTTCATGGAAAATTCTTCCTGTCTATAAAAAGTATAATAATAGAACTTTTTATGTATCCATAAGTGATGCCTACAGGTGCTGCGATCTGGACTATATAGCAACGGTTCGGCACGGAATTGACATACAAAGTTTTCATTTCAACGAAAATCCACAGGACTATCTTCTCTTTTTGTCGCGCCTGCATAAAGACAAGGGCGCAAAAGAAGCAATAGAGGTTGCAAAAAAGACAGGACGAAAACTTAGGATGGTTGGTTTCATTGCGGACCAGGCTTATTTTGAAAAAGAAATCCAGCCCTATATAGACAATGAGCAGATTATTTATGAAGGGCATGTTGATCCTGAGTTCAAGAAGGAACTTTTGTCAAATGCATATGCTTTGCTGCACATGATTAATTATGAGGAGGCTTTCGGGCTAGGTGTGGTTGAGGCGATGGCTAGCGGTACGCCGGTAATTGCAATGAACAGGGGTTCGATGCCTGAGCTTATCCGGGATGGAGAGACTGGATTTCTGGTCAACAGCGTTGATGAAGCTGTTGAAGCTGTGCAAAAGCTAGGTTCCATATCTCGCAAACACTGTAGGGAAAGTGTAGAAAAACGTTTTTCAGTTGACAGGATGGTAGATGATTACATCAAGGTGTATGAAACCATTCTAGAAAAGTGCAAACGTGAGGAAAAAAGGCCCTGGGGTTTTTATGAAGTGCTTATGCAGAAACCTGGATATAAAGTAAAAAGCCTTACTGTCCTGCCTCAGAATGAAATTTCACTCCAGCGCCACTCTCATAGAAGCGAGCACTGGTATATAATCAGTGGAGAAGGGCTTGTAACTAAAAATGGGAGCAAATTCAGGGTTCTTCCGGGAGATTCGGTCGATCTTCCTGTGAAAGGGATTCATCGAGTTACAAATATAGGCGGTCAAAACCTTGTTTTTATTGAGATCTCACGCGGAGACTATCTTGGAGAAGACGACATTGAAAGGCTTGAAGATAGATATGGAAGGGCGTGAGCAGGTTTGATTAATTAGAAAGCTTACACAGACTACTAAGAAGATTATAAAACTACTTAAGATGTATTGCATCGTAATCTCTGTAAGCTCTTTTCCATCTCTCGTTTTATCGAGTTTCTCTTTGTTTTTCTTTCTTTACAATTTCTATGACAATGTTTCTCTTTGTTTATCTCTACGTTTCCTTCTATTTCATTTATCAAATTTGATCCTTTAGATTATTAGATTTTATTAGATTTTATTAGATTTGATGCTTTGAACGACTTAATTAAAGAACTTAATTGGAACATTCTGAATTATTATATGAATTCCTGACCTGAGCCGCTATTTTCTCACCCATCCTCTCAGAGACATTTTCTATGAAAAGCTCGATATAATCAAAGGGTACGCAGCCGAGGCTTTCTTCTCCTGATAAGATAAGCCTGACAAGGTATTCAAGGTCATATCTTGATAGCAACTTTATTCTTCTCAGGAAATCCTGAGCATCTTTTGCATAATGATTTGCCAGTGGAGGAAGTATGGAACGATAAGCCATTCCTGAGCCTGAACAGAGATATCCCTCGCACTCCGGGGCAACGGTTTTCAGAATGCTGATATCCATTTCTGAGAGTAATCTTGCCATGATAATCACCAGTGATAGAATAGTAACTTGTGTTTTAGTGATAGAGCCCATCCCAAAACCAATTTTATTCTCACATTGATAAAAGTCTCAGAATCATTTTCATG
>DADO01000136.1:10225-16748 GCA_002509325.1 Methanosarcina sp. UBA402
TTTGGAATTCGAAAATTTAGAGACACAATCTCGAGTTTTGGGATAGACTCATAAAATAGATACGTACAGTTTAGATAAGCATAGATAAGGTTTGAAGAGTAAAATCTGTGGACTGCCGAAGAATTTAAAAAATACTCTTCGGATAGTCTCACGTTTTAACAAAAAGGATTGTTTACAGTCGAGATTCCAGTTTACGTTTTGTATCTCGCTTTACGCTTTATATTTCATTTTATCCTTGATATACTTGATATTTTATTTTGCTGT
Source organism: Methanosarcina sp. UBA402 (assembly GCA_002509325.1). GTDB lineage: Archaea > Halobacteriota > Methanosarcinia > Methanosarcinales > Methanosarcinaceae > Methanosarcina. Next base: position 10,490 of record DADO01000136.1, read on the forward strand.
GTCATAACTCAAGTCTCATCAGGTCTTCAGCAAGAATAACTTCTCCTTCAAAATACCCTTTCAGGTAGTTCACTGATTCTCTTTCATGCCCTCGCATTTCCGGATAGAAATGGGTAAGGCAGATACTTCCGATTTCCTTATTATACTCTTCCATGAGGTCTGCAAGTGTCTCTGGGGTGGTGTGGTTTGTAACTTTCATGCCTGGGGGAAACGAGCACTCGTGGATCAGGAGGTCAGCTTCTGCTGCAAGCTCCATTATTTTCCTGGAGGGTTCAGTGTCTCCTGAGTAAACGAATTCGCCGCCTTCTCCAGTCACGCGGTAAGCCAGAGTTGGAGTGCTGTGCGTGGCTGCCGTGCAGCTAATCTCGCAGTCAAAACCCTCGGGAGTAAATTCTTTTCCGGGGAAGAGCTCAATGACATCTACATCCACTTTTTCCAGCAGATACTCATAAGCGTCTAGCACTTTCGAAAACCATTCTTCGGTCCCTTCAGGCCCGTAAACCTTCATACTGGTGCTCCCGCGGAGCCAGTTTGCTTTGATAAGAGGATGCAGGTCAGCTACGTGGTCGAGGTGAAGGTGCGAGAGTAATACAGTATCTACCTCGGTGTGGGAAACCCCAGCCTCAGGAAACCTGCTCAATACGCCGCTTCCGCAATCGATAAGTAATGGCTTTTCTTCCAGCCTCACAAGCATTCCGGACTGTACCCTGTTCTTCTGCGGGATCGCAACTCCAGTGCCAAGAAATGTAATTTCCATGAATTAGAGAATAAACTTTAAATAATTTAACTTTATTTAAAGCATGTCCGCACAACGAATTTTTGCGGCTCAAAAAAACCTGTTTTTTTCAAAACGCGAGGGTTGCCCAGCCAGGTCAAAGGCGCCAGACTTAAGATCTGGTATCGAAGGATTTCGTGGGTTCAAATCCCATCCCTCGCACTAAATTTTTGGGATATAGGTGAGGTTTTGCCATTTTCCATAAAATTACTTATTTTTCAATAATATGTGATAATAATATTTATTTTGTAAGAAAATTTGTTTAAAATAGTTTAAAATCAATTTAATGTACTTTTAGTTCCAATAATTTAAATTAAATAGATTATAATCATATAATTAAGAGAAAAAACCTAATTAAATTTTCAACACATATTTAATATTTATAATTTTATGCAATTTGTAAAAAATATTACATTAAATGTTAATCTTTTGAACATACGTAATATTAATTAAGTTCTAATGGCCTAATTTCATATTCAGCTCTATCTGGTGGTGCTATTTTAAAGGCATTAGATGTAATTTTTTGGATAAATAAACAATTAGATGAGGTTTTGCCAAAATTAATGAAAATGTTTAAAAACAGATAAACGGCCTATAATTTATTTTTTAGCTAAAAAATAACTGAGGCTCTGCCATTTTCTACTAAATTCCTTTATTTTCAATAATATTTGATAAAACTATTTATTTCGCAAAAAAATTTGTTTAGCGACCATTCATCATGATCAAGGCAACTACGAAGAAGCAATAGAAAGTTATAACCAAGCATTAAAAATAAGAGAAGAAATTGGGGATAAAATAGAAATTGCAGGCATATTGAACAATATTGGAGGAATTCAAAGAGAAAGACAAGAATATGCTCTTTCTCTCCAAGCTTATCTAAAAGCTTTTTCGATTTCCAAGGAAATTAACTCTCCACAATTTCAGATAATTGAGAAAAATATCTTTTATTTAAGGGGAGAATTGAGAAATAAGGAGTTTAATGCTATATTAAGAAAATTGAGGGCTGGAAATGACTAATTAACTTGTAAAATGCTCTCATTTTGGATATCGATACCGTACGAATATAGAACAAATTGTTGAAGATGGCGAGACAGTAGCAGTACGCTTAGGATTTCCCGATATAAAGAATATATTCAGAAAAAATGTTGCTGAAAAACTCTTCATAGATCTCACATGCCCTAATTGCAAAAAAGAGTTTGAATATGAAGTGAAAACATGAGTAATGAGGATTCCAGAGGAAAGGGTGCTGAAGAAGAAGTTCCTGTAATAGCGGCAGAACCGAACCCTTTCTGGAAGCAGAATGCCGAAAAACTTGTTGGGGAATCGATTTCCAGCGTGGAAGACTCTGCAAAACAGTTTGTTACCATAACAGGGCTGCTAGAAGGGATTTATTTTCACGCCGTAGCGTTTTCGGATGTAAGATATGCAGAAGGAAGTTCACTGTTAATATACGTATCTCCGGTAATCCTCTGGCTTTTAAGTTTGATTTTGCGGTAATGGTGCTGGTCAGGAAAAAATATGGTCTGAACATAAATTCAAGCCGGGGTTCTAAGGAGAAATTCGAGGAAATCCTGGAAGGGAAATATAATTTTTTACGGATATCCGGTTTGTTTTTGATCCTCAGTTTTTTGGCGCTTACTACCGCTATTTTTCATTATTTGAGGATAATTTAAACCTATTACGCAGCCATTACAACCAAAGTCTGATTATAGAATAATTTGTATATTTTTTAATTTATGTTTGCGTTAAAATTTTTGATCTGGATATATTTTTCCATTGAATACAATTTTTGATATAATTAATTTAAAATAATTTAGGTTATTAGTATACTCTGGAGTTGGGGAATAGAGTTAGGGGATAAACGAGATCTACCACATAGAAGAATTTCCTGGAGGCTGCTGATCTTTCTTCGAACTGTATGCTTGGGGGAGCATAACTTCGGAGAGGCTGTATTGGGGGATGCAGTAGACGGACAGAGCCTCTGGGTTTCTTCCTAAATAACTGTTTTTCTGTGTTTTTCTTGTGCTTGTTAATGCTTTTTCCGTTTCACTCGCTCAGGTGGACTAATTTCCAGAGTTTCAGCTTCTTTCATGCCCTTTCATGCTGACAGATAGACGGATAGATCACTGTCTCTTTGTCGGAGTGTTTATCCGGCACCTCCTCCGCCTCCCCCAGAGCCGCCACCTGCACCTTCTCCATCTCCTCCACCACCAGGGCTGGAAGAGGAGTAGGCTTCCACGAAGCCGGAGTTAAGTTGACCATAATTGTAGTATGTGTCATAATAATGGCACTGCCTTAGCTGTTCCGCCGGAACTATAAGAGACATGCTCCGAAGAACTTCCTTTGCGATGCCAAAAGATGTTGCATACACAAGATAGGAGTTCCAGGTCTCTAGTGAATCGGGAGTTTGATCTTTGAGGACAGAAATATCTGTGAGATATCTTTTAAAATTATTCCAGCGTTCGTAGTAAAGTCTTCCTTCAGGAGTCCAGCGCACGAATACGTTTTCGAAAAAGTATGAGAACATAAATATAAAAAATCCGAATCCGCCAATTAGAAGAACCAGTGTATTCAGATTTGTTGCAAGAGAAAATTCATTTTCAGGAAAATTGTCAGAAATTACGAAAAAATCAAATTGCGGGCGGCCACCCCACCTTAAAAGGTGGGGTATGCTTCGGGCCGCCCGCAATTTGATTTGGTTCGGCTTTTTATGGTTTCTGCTCCTTTTTATTTTATTTGTTATTGCTTTTAGTATTTTTTTCTGTTTCTCATTGTTTTCTTTTCTCTTTCCTTTTTCCTAGCTCCATCCTTTTTCCTAGTTCCATCCCTATTACTACCCCAATTCCAATAAAAATCCCATTGCGTATTCCATTTACATTCATCAATTAAGGCTTCTATCAACCAATTGTTACCAGAAATCAGCCTTCAAGGGATTTCTTAATTCATATCCCTCTCTTTTCTCTGTACATTTCTATTGCCCTCTTAACTCTTTTTTCCTCGATCATCCCTGTGGATGAGGCTGTTTCAAAGAACCTTTTCGGAAGGGTAAGACCTTCGAATTTAAATCCGAATTTTTTTTTCAGTTCATATTTTTTCCTGAAAATTTCCTTTCCAAGTTCTTTCAATTCCTCTTCAGTCCGATCTATTCCTATAGACTTAAGGGCAAGAATTACATTTTCATATGTGTAGACGTTTCTGGCAAAGAGGCAAGAAATCATGCAGTTCAGGACATTGCGCCGGTTCTCTTCATCAATTATATAGTCAACAATCTGCTCATCCGAAATCGGCTGATTAAATGCTTTCTGGTCTGCGGAATAACCTGCATTGTCAAGATGGGAGTGCCTTGCGCCTACACTAAGTCCAAGCACGTTTCCAAGACCTGTGTGATAACCCGGAATTTCCAACCCTCCAAGCCGAATGGCGAAATCCTCTCCTCCATACTTTTTTGAGGCATATTCTACCCCTTTTCCAAGAGCCGAGTAAAATTCATTCGGGGCCTGGATTACAAGGTCTATTGCCCTCAGATATGCAGCTTTATCTCCCCAGGAAAGTTTAAGCCCCATAGTCTCGTTAGTGGAAATTTTCCCTCGCTGCTGCATCTCCGTAGCCCAGGCGAGTACAACTCCCATGCTGATTATATCAACCCCTGCTTTTTCACAGGCATCAATAAGCTCAAGCACAGCTTCTGGATCAGCTACTCCAAGATTTGAGCCCAGAGCATAGATCAATTCAAAATCATATGAAATATTCAAGGCTTCGTATTCATGGGCTTTTGAGAAGGCGCGTTTTAGCATTGCCACATGGATACACCCTATTGGGCAGCCTGCGCAAGAAACCCGTCTGAGAAGGTATTTTTCGGCAAAGAGCTCTCCTGAGATAGTTTCAGCCCCTTCAAAGGACGCTGCCTGCAGGTTTCGGGTAGGCAGGCCTTTAAGTTCGTTCAGGACCAGGATATTTTCGCTTGTGCCAAGATTATGGTACTTCTCAGTGAGTCCTGTTTTTACAATTAAGTCGTAAAGCATATTGCAGGTCTTTCGGTAGGCACTGTGTGCAGGGCTTTTTAACTCCCGGTTGCCGGAAATGAGCACAGCTTTAAGCTTCTTTGCCCCAAAAACCGTTCCAAGTCCGAGGCGCCCGAAATGGCGGTAGGTATCGACATTAACACTTGCATATGTGATCCCTTTTTCTCCCGCAGGTCCTATCCGTATAATACTGCGCCTGCCAGCCCCTGGCTCAATCTCACGCAGGATTTTCCCCACATCGATTGCTGAAGAAAGATTCCATATGGAAGAGGCGTCTCTGAAGGTAACTTTGTCATCATGGATTGCCACATATACAGGGTATCGAGAAGCCCCTTTGATAACAATTGTTTCGTACCCAGAATAGCGCATTGACATAGCAAGATGGCCTCCCGCATAGGATTCCCCCAATTCTCCATTAAGAGGGGAACGGAACAGTGCAACAGCCTTGGTACAGGTTGGGTACACCCCTGACAGAGGACCTGTGCTGAGGATTACTGGCATTTCAGGATCAAGAGGAATTGTGCCTTCTTTATACTCCTCAAGCATGAGGCTTGTAGCAACTCCCACGCCTCCCAGATATTTCTCATAAAGGTCTCGCCTTTCCTTGACATAATAGCTCTGGCTGCTCAGGTCGATATAGAGTACATTCTTAAGCCCCTCAATAGCGTATTGCTCGGTTGTCATTTTTCCTCCCCAGGTTCTTTTCCCCCGTAAAGATCCTTATGGGATGCAGTAGGGCTAATCGGGCTTGTATCCGGAGCCGGGTCCGTATCAGTAATCTTTACTTCTCCGCTGTCCTCTACTTCAATCATTTCCAGCACATCATGAGGACAAAACTTTGGGCAGACCCCACAGTGCTTGCAGATTACGGCTTTTTTCTCTGCATCCAGGTGGATAGCTCCCACTAAGCAAGCTTCTATACAATTTCCGCAGCCGTCGCAGATTTCTTTATTAAGATTGACCCCGCCTCCTTTGCGTTTGGTAAGCGCGCCCATCGGGCAGGCCCGCATACATGGAGGGTCTATACAGGCATGGCAGACGATTTGAGCATAAGGGGTTTCGATCCCGCCGCGAGTCTGAATATCAATTCGGCTATTTTTCAAAGATATGGTATCATACCAGGTCCTCGCGCAAGCCATCATGCAGGAGTAGCAGCCTATGCAGCGAGCTGGATTTGCGACCTTTAATCTTTTTGCCATTACTTCCCCCAGATTCCTTTTTTAGAAAGTATGCATCGCCAGTTAATAAAATCTGGTATTGGAATGCAGCATTAAATCAAGCCCAGAGCGTATGGAACAGTTATCTAAAAATATCAAAGTTTTTCTGTGTAATATTGCTAAAGACAGTTCTCTGCTTCCTGGTACTGTCCCTTTAGGTAGTATCTGTCCCTTTATCTTGAGTATTTATCTTGAATATTTATCTTGGATATTTATCTTGGATATTTATCTTGAGTATTTATCTT
>DADO01000136.1:16983-21504 GCA_002509325.1 Methanosarcina sp. UBA402
TATTTATCTTGAGTATTTATCTTAAATATTTATCTTGAGTATTTTATTCGGCAATGTGTCCGCGCCCTCGAGAGCTGCCACCTATGACGTTTCTGTATTCTCCTCAATCCCTGTTGTTTTCGAAGGGAGGAAGAACAGGTAACCTCAGAATCACAGTCAGATTGATAATAATCGCCAGGTTGACTATAATTATAAATTACAGGATAGAAGCGACTCTTTTTTAGCTGTTCAGACGGAACAATCAGAGATATATTCTGAAGAAATTCCTTTGCGACTCCAAGAGAAATAGCATAAACCAAATAAGAATCCCAGATCTCTATTGATTCCGGAGAATGTACTTTAAGAGCAGGAAGGTCTGTAATGTACTTTCTAAAATTATCCCACCGTTTATAGTAAAGGCTTCCTTCGGGGGTCCACCGTCCAAATACTGCCATGAATATGTTTGAATGCCTTGCCATAACGAACCCAAGAATCCCAATCAGGGCAGTCAGCACATTAATTTTTGATGCCAGAGGAAACTCATCTGAAGGAAAATATCTGGAAATTGCAATATAATAGACAATTGCCGCTAACAAAATGGCTCGAGCAAACCGATATATATACATGATTCCTGTAGATTGGAAGAATTTATTAAACTCAGTGTATGCTTGAACTTTTTTGCTCCAGGCAATTAAGAATTGATAGGAATCCGTTCCGCTTTCAAGCTTTTTTTCAAGTTTTTTCCAGGAGACTTTTCTATCAGAAGCATGAGCACTTAACAGACAAAGCACATCTTTTTCAAAGTCTTCCAGTTCGGATAGACTTCCTTCAGCTTCTAAATATACTTCATTGTTTGGAAGTTCGACCATAAAGTCTCTTGACCCAGCTTCCGGAATGAATGATGAGTCCTTTTCTTCGGGTTTTAAATCTCGTAAAGATATATAGCCTCGGTTGGCAAGGTCCATAACCGTAGCAGTAAACCCATCTATTGTTGGAATACCCATTCTTCCCTTCATAATGGCATTTACGACTACAGGTTTGGAATCAATAGGTTTGGAATCAATAGGTTTGGAATCAACAGGTTTGAAATCAGCAGGTTTGGAATCAATAGGTTTGGAATCAACAGGTTTGAAATCAGCAGGTTTGGAATCAATAGATTTGAAATCAACAGGTTTGAAATCAACAGATTTGAAATCAGCAGATTTGAAATCAGCAGGTTTGGAATCAATAGATTTGAAATCAACAGATTTGAAATTAACAGGAATTCCCATTTCAGGCATTACTTCATAATCGATTTTTGGTTCTCTTCCATATATATAGTATATAAGGAAAGGAAAAGCCAGGATAAAGAGTGCAATTAAAATTGTCATGCTGTGGAAACTCTTTAAGAGTAAATCTTTCCGTTGATATTCACTTTCAGTAGCTAATATTTTTTCTAGCCCATCAGCATCATCTATCTGGACAAGACCGGGATTTGGAGATTCAATCTTTGGAAAAACCACCCTGATTTCATACCATTGGGTGGATGGAATCTCACCTGCCCTTAAATTAATGGAACTATTTTCTATATTCACTTCCTGCGTATAAGCAACCGGATGAGTCCAGTACCTGATTTCACTTTCATTTTCATTTTTAACCGGAAGTGTGACATTTCCTTTAAAGCTCTTCAGAGGTTTCTCCCATCCTCCGCCCCACAGCTTAAAACTAAATTCAGAGACATCCCTGTGAACTTTTACTGCACCATAAAAATCATAAGAAACGAAAAGAGTTAATTTTTCCGGAGTTGGATCTGGCAGCTCGCCTATTAACCTGTACCCTTCTGGAATCGGTTCAACTCTTAGTTTACATGCATTATCTGAACAATTCCCCTCAACATTCTGGATAGATTCTCCGGGTAATACTTTGAGTTCTTTATGAATATCAATATATTTTCCATCAAATGCATACGAAACTGATTCTTCAACATGGGCTATGCCGCTGGCATTAACAGTTATGTTTGTCTCAGCTCCTTCCAGTGAGTACTTTGCACTGGCTGAAGTTGCCAGGCAGAGAGCAAGCAACAAAAGAACAAATGCTTTCAATAACGCAGAATTAAAAGTTGCCCCTCTGGCAGCTTCAAAGGAAGCATCTGAAAGCTCCAATCAAGTTTCCCCCAACCCTTAATTTTCTGTAATATATTATCCAGAATCTTCTTAATACTTAGGTTCGAACACAACCGTTGGGCCGCAACCGCTGCTAGGGGGTTTTGATCAAACTTTTTTTGAAAAAGTTTGCGGTTGATCACGCCGTCACGTCGTTTTTGATCAAACTTTTTTTGAAAAAGTTTGAGGCTCAACAAATACATTAATAATGAGTTATGACTATTCACCTACATTTCAGGTTCATCCTTACATTTTTCATTCAATTTATTATTCCAATTAAGGTGAATTTATGTCACTAGCAAAGCTCAGAACACATTATACAGCCGATGTCAATCCTGAAAAAGTTGACAACGGTCAGAAAATTACCCTGGCAGGCTGGGTCCATGAGGTAAGAGACCTCGGAGGGATCTGTTTTGTAGTGCTTCGGGACCGGGAAGGAAAGGCTCAGGTCACCCTTGTGAAGAAAAAAATTGATAAAGACCTGTTTGATGCTGCAAGAAGGCTTGTCCGTGAATCCGTAATTTCAGTAACAGGCAGCGTGAAATTCGAAGAAAAAGCTCCGAACGGATATGAACTTCTTCCTGAAGAGATCACTGTCCTGAATGTTGCAGGCTCTCCACTGCCAATGGACACAACAGGCAAAGTGGAAGCTGAACTGGATACCAGGCTTGACTCGCGATTTATCGACCTCAGGCGGGCTGAGACAACTGCAGTTTTCAAGATAAGGCACCAGGCTCTCCAGGCTATCAGGGAATACTTTGTGGAAAATGGCTTTATTGAAACCGCAACTCCCAAGGTCGTGGCAACTGCAACCGAGGGTGGTACCGCACTTTTTCCAATTACCTATTTTGACAGGGAAGCTTTTTTAAACCAGAGTCCTCAGCTCTTCAAGCAAATCCTTATGAGCGGCGGGCTTGATAGGGTCTTTGAGATCGGCCCAATTTTCAGGGCAGAAGAACACGATACCCGCAGGCACTTGAACGAGGCTACTTCTATTGACGTTGAGGTCAGTTTTGCAGACCACTTCGATGTAATGGAGATTCTCGAAAACCTTGTGTCTTACGTATACGCCCAGGTAATTGAGAAGTGTAAGTCTTCCCTTGAAGCGCTTGGGGTTGAGCTTAAAGTTCCAAAAACTCCTTTCCTTAAGCTCACTTATGACGAAGTAATTGAGATCATAAACGCCCGATCGGAAGAGAAAATGCAATGGGGAGATGACCTCGGCACGCTTGGGGAGCATACAGTGGGCGATTACGTCTACGAGACTACAGGGGAATCCCACTATTTCATTATAGACTGGCCAACTGAGATCAAACCTTTCTATGCCATGCCTTATGAGGACAGACCAGAGTTCAGCAAATCTTTTGATATGATGCACCGCACAATGGAACTCTCCTCAGGAGCCCAGCGTATTCATATTCCTGACTTACTTAAGAGCCGGATAGAATCACAGGGCCTGGACTCTGATGGTTTTGATTTCTACCTTAAAGCTTTCGAATACGGGATGCCACCACATGCAGGCTGGGGTATGGGCTGCGAACGTTTTATCATGACCATGCTAGGGACTGAAAATATCAGGGACACTGTACTCTTTCCAAGGGACAGGAGAAGGCTTTCTCCCTAAATCCCTTATTTTTAGAATTTCGGGATTTGAACCGGAAGGGAACATAGCATGACAGAAAGAAATATATTTACTGATTCTCCGGAAAAACGTGCAGCTGGCATTGCTGCATCCAGGGTGGTAGAATCGGGAATGATAGTAGGGCTTGGAACGGGCTCAACAGTTGCATATACAATAAAAGAACTCGGCAGGCGGGTAAGGGAAGAAGGACTCGAAATCCTGGGGGTTGTTACCTCATACCAGTCCGAAATGCTTGCCATAGATGCCGGCATCCCTCTGGCTACTCTTGCCCAGCACCCGGAATTGGGCCTTGCTATTGACGGAGCAGACCAGATCGATTCGAAGTTATACGCGATCAAAGGCGGAGGAGCTGCTCATACCCGCGAAAAAATAGTGTCGGCATCTGCAAGGCGTTTTCTGGTAGTAGCTGACGAATCAAAAACGAGTACCCGCCTTGACAAGGCTGTACCTGTCGAAGTTCTCCCTTTTGCAAAAACGCTTGTGATTAAAAAAATAGAAGAGCTTGGAGGAAAGCCCGAACTGAGGTTTGCTCTGAGAAAAGACGGACCCGTGATAACCGACAATGGTAATTTTGTACTTGATGTAAATTTCGGTGTAATAAAAGATCCTGAAGGCCTTGCCCAACAACTATCTTCAATTCCAGGAGTTGTTGAACATGGAATTTTTTCCAATGTAGATGAACTCTACATAGGTAAAAAAGATGGATCAGTGGAGATTATCAAGAAGTAAGAGTATCAGAAAATACAAACCAGAAAATAC
>DADO01000219.1:0-337 GCA_002509325.1 Methanosarcina sp. UBA402
CTCCTTCAACGATTTCTTTGTCAAAGAGAAGCCCAATCCCAAGAGTCTCCGCAAAAAGAGTCGTAGAAAACCTGGAGGTCAAGAAGGTCATCAAGGGGTAACTCTTGAAATGACTAACAATCCTGATTCGATAATAGAACATTCTTTGAGCTGCTGTGAAGAATGTGGACGCACTCTTGAGAATGTTGAAGTTGAAGCTTATGAGAGAAGGCAGGTCTTTGATATCCCTCCTGTAAATCTAATTGTTACAGAACATCAAAGTCAGATAACTTCTTTAGTATTTTCAGTGAATATCTTTTCAAGGTAAATCTAATTGTTACAGAACATCAAAGTCAGA
>DADO01000219.1:580-8059 GCA_002509325.1 Methanosarcina sp. UBA402
CAAATAAAGCTGTTTTTCCCGAATTTGTAAAATATCCAGTTCAGTATGGTCCTAATTTTTATATCTTTATACAATTTTACGGAAAAATCATATAAAATATAATTTTTCTAAATATATGTAATATTAGTTAAGTATCTTAGCTGAATTCTATATTAAACTCTTTTTATCGGTGATATTTTAAAGGCATTAGATGTAATTTTTTAGCTAAAAAATAAATTATAGGCCGTTTATCTGTTTTTAAAGCATTTTCATTAATTTTGGCAAAACCTCAGTTATCAAATTAAATTAGGGATTTTAAGAGCTAATTTAAGATTCTCAAGACTGTCATTGACTTAATTTCAATAAGCTTTTAATAACAGTTAAATTTATTATCCCATAGATGCTCACCAAAAGAATAATACCATGCCTTGATGTAACCCTTGACAGAGCGGGTGGCTGTGTTGTTAAGGGTATTGAATTCGTTGACCTGAAAGAAGCTGGAGACCCTGTGGAACTCGCCAAGCGCTACAATGAAGAAGGTGCAGACGAACTTATTTTTCTTGATATCACAGCTTCGGCTCATGGCAGGGAAACCATGATCGATGTGATTGAAAGGACTGCAGACGAGGTTTTCATTCCCCTGACAATTGGCGGAGGAATAAATTCCATTGACGCAATTCGCCAGATTCTCAGGGCTGGCGCAGATAAGGTCTCAATTAACACCGCTGCAATCAAGAACCCTGATTTCATCAAAGAAGCCTCAGATATATTCGGAGCCCAGTGTATTGTTACTGCGATTGACTGCAGGCGAAATACCGACATAAAGAACAATCCCGACAAAACTATCCTGGAACTCGAGGACGGAACTCCTGCCTGGTATGAAGTCGTAATCTACGGAGGCAGGGAGGCTACCGGAATCGATGCTGTTCAATGGGCAAAAAGAGCAGAAGGACTGGGTTCTGGAGAAATCCTGCTCACAAGTATGGACAGGGACGGAACCTGTGCCGGCTATGACCTGCCTATTACGAAAAAACTCTCAGAAGAGCTCGATGTCCCGGTTATAGCCTCAGGAGGAGTCGGAAACCCTCAGCATATCTATGAAGGCTTCTCTATCGGAAAAGCCGATGCCGCCCTTGCAGCAAGCATCTTCCACTTCAGGGAATACTCAATTAGGGAAGTTAAGGAATACCTTAGAGAGCGGGGAATTCCTGTAAGGCTTTAATGCAGGAAAATGCAGGAAAATGCAGGAAAACCCGGGAGTGGGAAAATGGAAATCTCAGAATTCCAGAGTCTGATGTACGAACTGTATGCACATAATGACAGGAAAAGGGGAGGTAAGGCTACCATGCTCTGGCTGGTTGAGGAAGTTGGAGAACTTGCTGAAGCCATCCGCAGGGAAGAGCCAGAAAATATAGAGGAAGAACTTGCAGACTGCTTTGCCTGGATAGGAGCACTTGCCAACCTCTACGGTGTGAACCTCGAAGAAGCCTTCCTCAAAAAGTACCCAGGCATATGCCCTACCTGCAAACAGAAGCCCTGTATCTGTACAGATTGAGTGCGAGAATTTATTGCTTAATTCGAGGGATCACAATAAGTTATTACCTTATATGATGAACTTGAATAATTTTATCCCATATTCAAAGAACCTAATGCCCAGGATTCACCTTTCTGGATCTTATCTTCCTTGATTTATCATTATTTCCCTGGGTTTCATTTTTCATTATTCTTCCAGGGATTTTTTACATATTCACTCCCATATATTTTGAGATACTTTTTTATTTATTAGAGTCAATTTCCTATATAGAATTCTAATTTGGATTCTAAATTTATCTGGGGAATAAATATGTCAGAAGTCGAAACAATGGAACTTCTTGAGGGTTTGCAGTTGAAGATCCTTAATAACACTGGCGACGACCTTGTGCTTCAAGCTCAGAAAATTGAGAAAGGCAAATATAAAAAAGGCCGCCAGGCTCCAGCTAAAATCGAATCTTATGTCGAAAAGGACTTTGAGCTCGTTGCATGTGAGGGAAGCTGCGAAGGTGGAGCAGATATTGAGGGATGGGTCAAGTACGGGATAGGATGTACAGAAGGGTACTGCAAGATACATTTCAGATACGTGGGAAAAACGGATAAACTCGGTTATTCCTGTGAGTGCCACATGCATGATGGAAAGATGCTCTGCGAAGCTTCAAAAGATGAGAAACCCGGGAGAACTGTGAGCTGGATAATAGGTCCAAAAGCGTAATCCATTTCTCAGGAATTTTGACGTTTTTAAGTCTTGCAGCAAAAAAGTATGACAAACCTTAATTAAAAGCAGGATCTGTAATCCCATCTGATGAAGCCTGAAAAACCGGAACTGCTTGCCCCAGCTGGCGGCATGGAAGCTTTTGTTGCAGCTGTAGAAAATGGGGCGGATGCTGTATACCTAGGAGCCAGGGCTTTCAGTGCGCGGGGGTACGCCTCGAATTTCTCAGAGAACGAGCTCGAAGAAGCTATCGATTACGCTCATCTCAGGGGTGTGAAAGTCTACATAACCGTGAATACGTTGCTTAAGGAAGAAGAAGTGGAAAATGCCCTTAAACTGCTTTCCCGCCTGAGAGAAATGGGGACTGACGCAATCATAGTCCAGGATCTTGGGCTTATTTCTCTTGCAGGAAAGTATCTGCCAGATCTTCCGCTGCACGCAAGCACGCAAATGACTTTGCATAACAGCGAAGGCATCGAATTTGTAAAAAAGTTAGGAATAAGTAGGGTTGTGCTCTCACGGGAGTGCTCGCTTGAAGAGATTAAACGGATAAAAGAGAGAGCCAGGACTGAAATCGAGGTTTTCATACATGGGGCTCTCTGCATCTCCTATTCGGGCCAATGTCTTCTGAGCAGCCTTATAGGGGGAAGGAGTGGAAACCGAGGGTTCTGTGCCCAGCCATGCCGCAAAAAATACAGGCTGTATTGTGAAGGGAAACTGGTCAAAACAACCGGAAGCTATCTCTTAAGCCCAAAAGACCTTAATACGACCTCAGGTCTGGGAGCCCTTATAAAAGCCAGAATTGAATCCTTCAAAATCGAAGGCCGAATGAAAAGGCCAGAATATGTTGCAGGGGTTGTCAGGATTTATCGCCGCCTGATTGACAGGTATCTTGAGAACCCTGAAGGGTATTCTGTTTCCGAAGAAGAGCAGGAAACCCTAACCCAGCTTTTTAACAGAGGTTTTACTCAGGGTTACTTTTTTGAAAACCCGCGCTGGAAGCTTATGAGCAGGGAAAGCCCTCAAAACCGTGGAACCCCAGTAGGTACAATTAAAGGGTATGACTCGCGCTCAAACCGTATCCGCGTAAAACTTTCACGCCCCCTTAGCGTGGGAGACGGGATAATGGTTGAAAGTGAAGAGCTCAGGTCTGAAGATAAAGGAAAAATTATATCCTCAATGTATACCAGAAAAAGCCAGATATACAGTGCACGAACTGGAGATATAATAGAGATTCCTTTTGATTCAAGGGTCCAATCAGGAAACATGGTGTACAGGACGTATGACAAAAAGCTTATGGATTCCCTCAAAAAAGAAAGCGAATCCGGAAGTTTGAGACCCAAGATCCCTGTGTTTATCACGGCAACTGTTGCATTGGGAAGACCTATCAAGCTTGAGATAAAAGACAGGGATTCAAACGTAGTAACAATTCAGTCTGAGTATTTAGTCGAGAAGGCAAAAAAGCAACCTACTTCGAAGGCTCAGGTCGAAAAACAACTTTCAAAACTTGGAAATACACTTTTTGAGGCAGCTGAACTCCGTGTCACTATGGAAAGGGATGTTTTCATTCCTGTGGGGCAGTTGAACGAGCTAAGGACGAAGGCAATAGAACAGCTTGAAAACCTGCGAATCTCCAGATGGAAGCGAAACTCCAGATGGAAGCGAAAACCTCTTGACAATCTGCAATTCTTTGAGTCCGGAGAAAGGATAGGACGAAAAACAGAAGAAAAGACAGGAAAGGAAGCAGGAAAAACTGTTCAAGAAAATACTCCGATGCATCCTCTACTCTCGGTTTCTGTTTATTCCCTTGAAGGGCTTGAAGGGGCACTTGCAGGTGGAGCCGATAGAATCTATTTCGGCGAAGGGCTTTTTAGAAAGCTGGAAACGACTGGGCAAAAAGAGAGCTCGGCAATAGGGCTTGAAGCCGTTTTTGGGATGGCTGTCGCGGAGACGCAAAAAGCAGACAAGAAAATCTATTTCAGTACCCCAAAGGTCGTGAAAGATTCCGAAATGAAGTCTGTGGAAAAAACCTTTTCTCGGGTAAGGGAACTTGGAGCTGACGGGGTTCTTGTTTCAAATCTGGGAACTCTGAGCCTTGTAAAAACAGAGAATATCCCATTTATTGCGGACAGTCCTCTAAATGTATTTAATAGCTGCACTTTTGCCCTTCTTTTGCATGAAGGGGCTCAGATGGCTGTAATTTCTCCAGAGCTAACTCTTGAGGAATTAAAAAGCATTGCTTCTTACGGGCCTGCAGAGTGTATCGTCCACGGCAGGCTTGAACTCATGGAATCCGAACACTGCCTTACAGGCGGGTTGCTTGGGAACAATAAAGGACAATGCAGTGCTCCGTGCAGGTCAGGAAAGTTTACACTGGTAGACGAGAAAAACTACGAGTTCCCCCTGCTCATGGACTATGAATGCAGGATGCATCTCCTTAATTCAAGATCACTGTGCATGCTTGAATACGTTTCTGAAATCATTGAAAGTGGGGTTTCAAGTCTCAGGGTTGAAACTCTGGGGATGGAAAACCCAGATGAGATAAGAAGAGTAACCCAGGCCTACAGGGATGCAATTGATGCTTACCTTGAGGCCGGGAAAAAGAGATATGAAAACTGTGAAAACCTTGGAAAAGGCTTTACTAAAGGACATTATTTTAGGGGTGTACAGTAAAAGCCAGAATTGTGGAAAAACCGATTAAAAGGTGAAGGGACATGGAAAATATAGAGAAAGTAATGGATCTGGAAAAGCGAAGCCCCAAAATTTTTCTGTCTGGCTCGATTCGTGGAGGGAGGCAGCTGCTTGAGACCTACAGGTTTATGTTTGATACCCTGGAAGAAGCAGGGGCTGAAGTGCTCAGCTGGCACGTTGCCGATCCTGAGCTGGAAAAAGTAGAAATAAGAATGACAGAAGAAGAGATTTATGCCAGGGACCTGGATTTGCTTGTAAAAAGCGAAGCCCTGATTGCAGAAGTAACGGTGCCCTCAACAGGTGTGGGTTACGAGATTTGCAGGGCGCTTGTCCAGGGAATTCCAGTGCTCTGCCTTTACAGCCTGAATGCAACAGTTTCTGCAATGTTGCTGGGAAATTCGAGCCCTTTACTTGAAGCAAAGGCTTACTCTGATAAAACCTCACTAAAAAAATATCTCACCGAGTTTATTCAGTCTCTCTGAGGAAAAAACCTGGAAATTTTCCTTCCTTTTGAAAGAAAAGTCATTTGGTGTCCTGTCCAAGCCTTAAGTGCAGTTGTTATACATCATAACTTTATTGAAACACTCCTGTATTATAACACTCAATGATAATTATAAATAAGTTGAGATCCTAACTATAACTTATGGTAGTTGAAATCATAGAGATTTTAGTACTGGTTCTGGCAATTGCATTGGCCTTCGTCCTATATAAAGCCCTGAAGACCGCAACTAGCCTTGCAATAAATGCAGTACTTGGGGTCTTAGTCCTGCTCGCGGCTAAAGTTATATTTGGACTTAAAATCGCGATTACCTGGGTGGCAATTCTTATCTGTGCAATAGGAGGCATTTTAGGAGCGCTTGTTATAATTGCGCTGAATTATCTGAAAATAGCCTTCATATGACAGTAAACAGACAAGATAATCAAGGGGCAGATTTAAAACGATAAGATAGCCCTTAGATCTAAAATTCTTTAAAACTTCTGGAAAGGTGGAATTTAAGGTTTCCGGAAAACTCCTTTTACCAGATGTCTTCTAAAAATGTCTCCCCTGAATGTTTTTTCTTTTATTACATCTTCCAGCCCGACAACTTCAAATTCCTTAAAAAGTGCCTTTACCTCTTTTTTCATAAAATAATGGTAAATTATTCCGTTTTGTCGGGCAAAAGTCCTTTCTTCAAAAGGGATTGAAGCATCTCCTCCACAGCGCATATCCTCACAGCCGAAAGCCTCAAAGAAGATTAAACCGCCCTCCTGGAGTATATTAATGAATTCTTTGACAGCGGATTCCCTTTCTTCTTTGAAGAGGTGCTGAAGTACTCCATAACAGAGAATTCCGTCAAAAACACAGGGCTTGAAGGGAAGGTCCAGAATACTTGCCCCAAGATGTTCGGCAAACCTGCTACTCCTTGCAAGTTGGGTTCTGGAACCGTTAAGAGCAGCTAAAGAAATATCAATTCCAATTGCATTATAATGCCTTGCAAGCTCCCCTAGGTATCTGCCATTTCCTGAGCCTGCATCAAGAATCTTAGCTCCGGGCAGAAGTTGAGCCTGGATATCCCTTATAGGCGCAGGCCCTCCCCATTTCAGGTGAGCGTACTCTCGGTCCCAGGCAAGAAAATGATCCTTAACAGGACCTGCCTGTGAAATTGTAAGGTTATGAGTATCCGGTTTATCCATGTTACGATTTATCATCTTTATGCATATTTTTCAGGGCTGTAGGCTGAAGCTTCTTCAAATCTTTTTACCAGGAATTCCTTATCAAATGAAGATAAAAACCACCCGGCTTTGGGACCTGAACTCTGCCCGAGGAGTGAAATGTAAATTGCTTTGAAAAGCTCTTTAGGGTCCACCTGCGGAGCAGAAGTGTTCAGCTTTTCTGCAATCAGCCTGTTAAGTTCGGAACCCATTTCTTTTGCAGAATATACCAGCATGTGGTATTCTTCTCCACTGATTTCTCCTTTAGCTTCAATAAGAGCTGCAAAAGCTGAAAGAAAGGCTCTCTGAAGCTCGGATAGGGTTGCAGCCTGCACAGGCACCTTCTCTTTTACGCTAAATTTAGCAAATGGCGGGGCATAGAGTTCAAGCCATTTAGAGACGTTATCTGCAAGTTCCTTTATACACTTTTTATCATCAGTTAAAAAGCCTGAGCGTTTTACGATTTTCAGGATCTGGTCAAAATCTCCCCTTGCGACCTGATAGATAGTTACCATCTGCTTGAAAGGAACTTCAGACTGGCAGATGCCGGTTGCCCTGGAAAGCTCATAAACCCTCTTTTGAAAATCCCCTAGTGAAGGATCATTTTCCCTGAACTGTGCCCTGAGCCGTTCATATTCGTCTACAAGGTTGAGAAGTGGTTGTCTTGGGTCAAACTGAATATGCTTTTCAGGTTTTGTGCGGATAATCAGATAGCGAAGGATCTCAGGAGGAACAACCTCAAGCATGTCCGAAATCGAGATAACAACCCCTGTAGAAGAAGACATTGCCCCTTGCTTTCCAAGCATTATCCACTCATAGACAATGGGATATGGAGGTTCATGCCCGAAAATTTCTTTTACTATTCTTTTTCC
>DADO01000219.1:8343-9993 GCA_002509325.1 Methanosarcina sp. UBA402
AGCTTCCCTCCCCCTGCCATGGGTACGGTTCCGGAATGCCCGCATGCACAGACATAGTCTACAGTCTCAGCCTCCAGATCAAAACCCGTGACCTTTGTCGTTGTAATTTTTCCGCACTGATTGCACCTGGGATTAAACGGATTCCAATCTGGTGCTACAGTTTTTCCTGAAACCTCTTCGAGGATTTTCGCAATGGCGTCTCTTTTAACAAGGGCGGTCTTTATTGCCTCGGTATATTTTCCTGTCCTGTACATTTCATCTGCCCTGTAAACCTGAGGATTAATGCCCAGGCGATTGAGGGCTTCCAGGAAAGGTTTCAGGAAATGCTCGGCATAGTTTGCGCAGTCTCCACATGGGCAGGGAATTTCGGAAATAGGTTTTCCCACATACTCGGCATAACTCTCAGGAAGGAAAGGGTAAACCTTGCGCAAGGGATCATAATTATCAGCTATATAGATAAAGTCGGCATTCGCTCCTTTATCAATCAAAGCTCTATAAGCAGCATCGGCAGTCACGACTTCTCTCATGTTACCTATATGGATGTGTCCTGACGGAGTGATGCCCGTGGCAACAAGATGTTTGCCAGTCTTTTTTAACACGTCTTCGGCTATGACATCTGCCCAGTGAATTGTATCAGCCATATCTCTCACCAGAATTACAAGCAAAAGCCTTTTTGAAAAAGACTTGAGCGAAAAACATTGGAAAAACGTTGAATTCCTGGATAATTATCGCAAACCTTATTAAAAAAGGCTTGAGCGAAACCCATTGGAAAACCATTGAATTCTCTGCACAAATTATTTTATCAACCAAGCCTTTTTAAAAAGGTTTGAATGAAAAACATTGAATCCCTGCATAATTATCGTAACAACTAATAAACCTTGGGCTGCAAAGCAAGGAACCTGAGTCTGTTTTAATTTCGCACACCTTGACAATTAAAGAAGAAAAGAAAAATAAGTTACAAAAAGAAAAAAGAAAAAATAATGGAGGTTCAAAGGCAAATTAAGTCAGGAGTCTGCAGAATTTCGGAGATTTAATATGGCACACAATAAGGCAAATCAAGTAAATTTGATTTACCAACAGATAAAAGCACTTAATGGCATATAAATATTTCGAAACGGGGGGCATAATCATAGAGTAAGAAAATAATAGAGCAAGCAAACTGAAAACAATATATCTAGAAAAAAAAGAAGAAAGATCATCAAATGTAAATGAACAATTAAATAATACTAGAAGCGGAAATGAATAACTGAATTAAAATAAAAAGAACCAAAGATTAAACAAAACCAAAAATAGCCTTCAGGTCGGAAAATAAAACCAAAAATAACCTTTCGTGTCGAAAAGAGAACTTGGGTACAGGAATGATAATTGTAAAAATAAAAACATGTCAGATCAAAATGAGTCAGAGTTAAAAATTAAAGTAACAGGGAGAACGCTATTGTTTTTAAGGAAGAACTCTCCAGACCTGCAATCAGCCTGAATCTTTTTAGCTGCCCTTTCCGGCAGGCTCGGATTCGCTCAGGTCTGAAGCTGTCAGGTCCGGATTTCTTCAGGTCTGTACGCTTAGGTCTGCACTTACCTCTCCCTGCTATTAAATGAATTCAGCCTGCTAACTGAATTCTTCTTTTTACGCTATCTGTTTTCTGAAGAGAT
>DADO01000175.1 GCA_002509325.1 Methanosarcina sp. UBA402
CGCTTTTTCTTATCCGACGCCATCTCTACTGAATCCTTTTCTATTCTATAGCTTAAAATTCTGAAAATGAGGTTTCCCCCGCAGGTTATTGATTTATTATTTACCTCTTCTAAACAGGGAAAGTCCCAGAGCTATCCCAAGAAATCCGAATAACAGCACATTCATAGAGGTATTTTTTACTTCAATTCTGGATACCGAATCCTCTGTGAAATTTTTAGCCATATCTACAAACCTATAGATTTCATGCTCTAAGGAAGGTACCATTTCTGCAAGTGATCGGGTTCCAGTAAAGGATAAAACGAATCTCCCTACAGATCCCAGCATTTTCTTGCCCAGAATTCCGTCGATATCTGTACTCTCATTTCTGCGGCTAGAGCCATAATCTCTAGCATCTTCCGGATTAACAGTATCTTCGGTAAAGGATTGATTTGCCGGTTCCAGTACCGTAATAACAATGCATTTCGAAGAGCTGCCATTTTCGTTCTCTGCTGTAAGGGAGACTGTATAGTTCCCTGGGCAGCAGAAAGTATGTATTGGATTTGGGCAGCAAGAATTCTTTCCGTCTCCAAAATTCCACGAGATCGAGGCTGCATTTTTAGAAAAATCAAAGAACTGAATTGTAAGCGGAACATGTCCGTATGTAACATTTTCATTGAATTTTGCTTCAGGCAATATCGGAACAGAAGGGTCTGGAGCTTTCAAAACAGTTATTGTCACATGAGTTGAGTCGCTGCCATTCTCATTCATGGCGTTCAGGGTAACTGTATAATTTCCCTCATTGACAAAAGTATGTAAAAATTCCGCGGAGTCCGAAGTCACAAGGTCTCCAAGATCCCATAAAAACGAGCTGGCGTTTTCGGAGATATCTTTAAACTCAACTGTAAGAGGGGCATACCCTACTGTCATATTTGAAGTAAAAATTGCTTCTGGCATCACAGGAAGTTCAGGAATGAAATCCATTAACGGCCTGTAATCTATACTTATTGTCCGGGAATTGATGGTATATGCCGTGTCGCCGATACCGTCTCCGTCCTCATCCTTGCCTGTGTAATCACTCCAGCAGTTGCCTGAGGTACGATTCCAGGCATTGGACTTATCATCTCTAGCATTTTTCGTGTTATTGAGGTAATTATTGTATATCGCATTGCCTGAAGAAGTAAATGCCTTGATGCCACAATCGGCGTTTGAATGTATGAAATTATTGCTCAGGGTATTATTATTGGATTTAAATAGGCAGATTCCGATAATATTTCCCGAGATATTATTGTTATTTATGACACAGTTTTTGGCACCATTGAGGTAAATCCCGCATTTGCTGTCAGCTATTGAGAAACCGCTAATTGTTGCATTGCTGGCAACTACCTTGAATACATTGCTCTCTTTATCCTCTCCGGTAATAACAACCGTATTATAAGGGTTTTTTGAATCCGAGATTATTGTCAGGTTCTCCTGATTAATTTGAAGGTTTTCATTATATTCTCCAGGTTTCACAAGAATGGTATCTCCAGGTAAGGCCTTATCTATTGCAGCCTGGATCGACTCTCCAGGAAATACATAAATATTTTCTGCTGCCCCGGTTTCTGAAATTGGAACCAGAGCCAGAAATACTGCAAATAAACATACCCATCTGAAAGTTTGAATTTTTGCCATTTTAACCCGCACATCAATCCAGGATTTACAGAATTATTTTTAGAGGAATAATATTGTAAACTACCCGCAAAATTTAAAGATTTAACGGGCATCTTGCTTTAATCTTTGAACCTCTGTTCATAAGTCAACAAGCTTCCCCATGTTTCATAGGTATCAAATTCTGGTCTAATTTGACCTATGAGTGCAAATATTTTAATGTTAACTGCATTATTTATATTTCTCTCTTATTTCTAACATACTTCTAACATACTTCTCACTTACCCTATGGGCTGTGGAACCATTAAAGGTTTGCAGCAATAGTTTCAAGAACCGTAAATGTCTGGGGTGTCGGGCTGAGTCCATGAATTCTAGCTCCAGGCTTTAAAACAGGCAGTACAGGAAATAGATATAAACCGGCTTGCCAGAATAATGTGCCAGAATTATATATTGGAGGGCATATGAAAATTTTAGAGTGCATCACCATTGATATTGCCCCTACGATCTCGAGACTGCTGAAAATCCCTATGATTCCGCCTGCAGGCAGGCCAATTCCTGAAGTGGAGATTTACGCAAAGGAAAGAAGCTGCAAGAGAGCAGTAATTATTGTAGTTGACAGTCTAGGTTTCTCTATTTATAAACATCTATCTCCATCAATGAAAAATTTGAGTGAAATTGCTGAAAAAGGGCTCCTGTTCAGGTGTAAATCTCCTGCAACTATAACATCTCCTGCTATTGCATCAATTTTTACAGGATATCTGCCAGAAGAACATAATATCTACTCTACTGCGGATATTTATACCGAAAGAGCAAAAGACTCGGAAAATCCAAGACTGAAAAGCATTATGGAATGGGCTTACAGGGCAGGTATGAAAGCATCGGCAGTCATAGAGTCCGAAGGTGCGGAAAGTTTCAGGGGGAGGATAAAAGACTTATATGGAGTCCCGGATTCCGAAGATATCCTGGACTATGACCTTCAGATTACGAATTATGCGGTAAGTGCCCTTAAAGAAAAGCCCGACATCTTAGCGGTCCACCTCAGAACCCTTGACCGTTTTTCACACAGGGCAGAAAACTGGGAAGAGCTGAAAAAGGCTGCAAAAATCGTGGATGAGAACCTTGGTGAGATTTACCAGAATGCCGAAAAAGGAACGATTTTCTTTATCTGCGGAGACCACGCAATCCACGGCGGGAAAAAGTGGCTCAAGAGGGCTGAAGCAGAGGATATCAAAAATTACAGGCAAAACCTTGTGGCTCTTATTGTAGCCTGTAAGCAAGAAACGTAGATTTTTAGGCCTTTTCCGGAAAATTCATATCAGGATTTTGCTCGACAAGGATCTTACCGAAACACCGAATTGTCCGGCTGGTATTCTTATGCAGAATTCCGATGCCTCCTGCTTCTTCCCATTCATAGATGTTTTCGGAGTTATCATCAATAAGAACCCGTGCAGCCCCTGATTGTAAGGCTTTTTCCGGGCGGTAACAAAGAATTGCAGTTTCTGCGTAAGAGGGTCCGAGTTCTTTCCTGAGCCATTTGATTTTTCCCTTTCTGGCATTGGTTAAGGCTTTTTTTCTCTCAGGGCCTGGGAGCGCAGAAAGAATTGTCGGACAAAACCCCGAGCTTTTAAGGAACCCGTGCAGTTCCCGCCCTCCAGGCATCCAGGACATGTCCGACCAGAATTCGATTCCTGCAGATGCAATTTTCTTCCAGAAGAGCTCTCTATCGCTACTGTACCAGGACATCATATTGTCCCCGAGCATTTCACAGGCGCCGGTGAAATCCGTGAGAACTCCATCCATATCGAGAAAGAGTTTTATTTCTTCCACAGGTTCGGAAGGAAAAAGGATATCAGATGAATGGCTTGTGAGAGTTTTCTGAAGACTTACCTGATTGTCCTGGATAGGATTGTTCTGGATAGATTTGTGCTGATTGAAAAAAGTAGTAGACATATTAAACTTCCCTTGATTACTATGGCGGCAAATGGCTTCCCATTAATCATTAAGGTATCAATTATAAAAAAGGTACTCATTATAATAAAAGTTATGCTGTAGGTGAAGGTAGGAGAAAGGAATTAAATTAAGGGCTCTTCGCTGTTTTGTATGGATAATTTATTATATAATGAGCCTATCCCAAAACCTATTT
>DADO01000176.1:0-1526 GCA_002509325.1 Methanosarcina sp. UBA402
GAGATAGCTGAATAGTTACGATTTTTGAATCTCTTATTTGGGACAGTCAATCGAATATCTGATCATGAAAAAAGTCCTGAAACTCTTACTGGTTTGGAATAAAATGGGTTTTGGGATAGGCTCTTTGATAATCTCGGTACCTCTTGGTACTTCTATAAAAACAGGATACTTGTTTATATAACTTCCCAAATTATTCTAGATAATATTGCCTATCCTACTTATAGACAGGCAAAATAATTATCTTTAATCGGTTTTTTATAGAGTATTTAATTTGTCTTCCTTTGTATGGGACGTTTTTTCATTGTTTTTCTTTTCTTTTTCAAGATCGGATTTATATATAATAGTCCTGTACGGATATGGAATTTCTATGCCTTCCTTATCAAAACGCTTTTTAATAGCTTCCCTGATTTCGCATCCTGAACCTGCTGCAATGCTCCTGTCTTTGAACCAGACCGACAAGCGGAGATTTACAGAATACTCTCCCAGTTCAACAACACTTACGCTAACTCCCCCTCTCTCCCTGAATTCCGGGTCCACGGGATGAAGCACAGGAGAGTCAAAAAATCCCACTCTGAGGGTTTCGGACCTGATTAAGCTAGGTTTTACCACGCTATATTTAACTTCCTGCGGGGGCATGACATTTGGATGTTTTCTAGCTTCTTCGATCATGATTTTTCTTGCCAGGTCAATATCGGCATCATAGCTTATTCCGACGTCAATTGGCCAGATTACTGCAGGATCTTCTATAGTCCAGTTAATTATGGCTTCATTGCTGATTATGGAATTAGGAATTATAAGCCGCCTGTTATCCCAGGTTAGGATAACTGTGTGCCTGAGGTTAAGATCAGTAACTTTTCCATATTCGTTCATGATATCCAGCCGGTCTCCGACCCTGAAGGGTTGAAAAAGAGCAAGAGAAAGCCCTGCAATTATATTGCTTAATGTATTCTGGGCTGCAAAACCTATAACAATACCAGCAATTCCTGCCCCTGTAAAGAGTGCAACCGAGAGGTTTCGAAGTTCCGGAATGCTGAAAATGACAACTACAATTCCTATAAAATAAATTGCTGCAACCACAATATGCCTGAACATCCGGAAAGATGTGGTGTCCATATGCAGCTTGCTATTTGCTTTTTTAAAGTAGCTCTCCATGAGGCGGTTTACGTTTCGTGCGACAAGGATAGTGATCAGGCCAATAAAAAATATAAATAAAAGTGTACCAAAATGACCTGAAAACCAGGCAAATGCATGCTCTAATCCTCTGTCAAAATAAGACATATTTTCTGCAAAAGAAGATTGGATTTCGGGGGTTTCCATGCTCTGCATGTTTGGCAAGATGCTTTAAATAAATATTGATTTAAAAATAATGAAAACTGTAAAGAAGTAAGGTTATGCAAAAACGCTGTTCCAGTTGAAACAGCAGGAAATCAAAGTAAAAATAATTTAAAGAGTAAACTTAAATTAAAAACGAACGTAACTATTCAGCTATCTCAATCTCTGAGTTATTTTTCATATAAACTCAAGAT
>DADO01000176.1:1704-4712 GCA_002509325.1 Methanosarcina sp. UBA402
TTATTTTTCATATAAACTCAAGATTTACTTTTTTATAATCATAACTATTCAGCTATCTCAATTTCTGAGTTATTTGAAAATTAATGATACTAATCCATGCGTCTTCGGTTAAGTGAGGAATCTTGGCAAGTTGCGTCGATTTCCTCAACATTTGTCAAATATTTTAATTTATTATAAACTGGAACAGGTATCGATTTCATGTAAATAGGCCAAAATTTAAGGACGACTTCTAATGCAAAATCGATAGCTTTCAGGCGAGAAAATTCCTTAACCGATGACCAATGGATACTAATCTATATGTTTACCTGTCGAAGGCAGGATATACAGTTAAAAAAGTTATATTTTACAAAAAGTACAGGATTACAGGCAGTAAAATTACTCCCATTGCATGGGATTTTCTGACATTCATAAAGGACGAAAGCATACCTATAGGAGTCGAAATCACAAAAATGAAAAACCCGAAAGTCCCTGTGAAGAGGTAAACCATTACTCCAAGCCCGATAAGGACACCTGCACAGAGTTTGTTGTAATCAACTTTCTTTAGAAGGAGATGGGCATTGTTTCCTATCCAGATCGTGGAAAAGTAGGAGAAAAGGGCGGTTAATACCATAGTGGCAAAAAAGAGCAGTAGTACAGGTAACTCAAGTGTATTTGTTCCCAGGATATCTTCTATGGCAACCATTGCCCCGCTTCGGGTCCTTCCTATTACTACAAAAGCTACCAGCCCGAAAATCGCATTAGCGGTATTTACTCCGGAATTTGAAACTATGAATTCCTTTGAACTATCAAGCGTTTCAGGGTTGCTGGCGTAAGGGTCAGAATAAAGAGAGGCCCTGAACCTTTTGGGCTCGGGTTTGGAGGCTTTTTTCTTAAGTGGAATTCTGTCAAAATCGACTTTTGCAACAAGCCCTGTCAGGAGTGCTGCAACTGCTGAGGAAAGACCTGGCAGCCATGCCATAAGCGAGCCTGCTGCGCTGCCTGTAAAAATTCCCCTGAGAATTCTTTTTCGAGATAGCCTGAGCGCAGAAACAGACTCCTCAGGGATTTTCGAGCTTGTGAGGAGGCTTATAATTAGCTGGGATGCTCCAAAAAGCCCGCTCAACAATGGCAGGAGGATAGACGGTTCCCCAAAGTCAACAACCGGAACCATAAGAGATTCTCTGGCAAAAGCGAAGAGCCCAAGCGCGCCTGTGATTAAAAACAAAACCAGGGCAAAAGCTTTGTATTTATACCTTACAAGTGAGCCTTTTTCCTGTGAATCTTCACCTTTTTCAGTTGCAAGCATGAGAAACACAATAAAAATAAGAATCCATGCCATACGTCCTTCAAGGTAAGGATAGATAGCCTTAAAGAATAGAGAAAGTGGCAGCACGAAAAAAAGGGAAACCACCACTGAGCCTGCGCTTCCGAGTGCTGAAAGACGGACTGCTTCAGCCCCTGCTCCGTCAAGCAGAAGCCTGTGCCCTGGCAGAACCATGAGCGCGGTGTCTCCATCCGGCGCCCCTAAAAAAATTGAGGGAATTATATCATGAAAAGTTTGAGAGAGTGCATTTGAGAGAATAATCACGGCTATGTAAAAAGGTGCAAGCCCTTTTTCAGCAAGGAAAGGCGCAAGGGCCACAAGGGCAAGCGCAAAATTGTTATTATGTATTCCAGGCAGGAGCCCAGAAATTATACCAAGCAGGTAACCTCCTAAAACTGAGAAAAGGAGTAAAAGAAATGAGATATCTTCCACTCAGCCAACCACCAGAATTTGATCTAGATCCTAAGGTTTATACCTAGTAAATGCAATTATTTCTATATATAGATATTTTAGATGTCAGTTTGGAAAGAGATTATTTCTCGTCGAGATTATAATACCAGTAAGTGGCTAAAATTAGAAAATAATTAGAACATAAGAAAAAATAAAGAGAAAAAATGTGTATAAAGGAGAGAAAAATACAGAGTGGAAAAAAATTACTATTCAATAGAGTAAAGGGCTGATAATAAGCATATATTATGCTATAAAAAAAGAAGGATAAATTTAATTGGATTGTTCTGGAAATCTAGTCTAAAGCATTTAGAACTTATAGTATAAATATTTTGTGTTAAAATTTTGACAACTTCTATAGAAATTTACAATCAGAAATAATTTTAGTTTACTTGAACGATAAACCGCTTAAAATTTTGAGCGTTTTTTATTACATCAAAGAAGAAGAAAAATCATTTCCATCTATGTTTTATGTATTACCGATATACTATATCATGCAGTTTTAAATGCTAATATTGAACGGGGTTCATGAGTAGCATTTAGCGAAACGCAGGGCAAGAAAGATGAGGTTCGCCATTCCTCAACCTGCCCTGAGAAAAACCAAAGCTCCTGAATAAGAAAGATATTGAGGTTTTTGCCATTCCTCAATCTTTAAGTTCGGGAGAAGTTTCAATGAGGAAACGGAAACGAGGTTCGCCATTCCTCACTCCGGTTTCCAGAAATCAGAAGCAGAAAAGAAGTGAGAGGCAAATCCCTCTCTATACTTTTTTACCTCTCACTTCAACTTTTTTCTAATTGTATAGTCCTAACCTTACAGTCCTGCATTCAATACTATCAGTTTCTCTTATCAATTTCTCTTGAGCTTTCCTTTAGTCTCTAGCCAATCCTCTTTTTATCACTTCCTCTGTCAGACTGCTCCTCTTCGCCTCCTCTTGACTGCTCCGACTTCCATCACTTCCTCTATCAGGCTATTTCTGTTCGACTTCTTCAGATTGCTCCTGTCTTCCGTCACTTCCTTTTTTTAGGTTGTTCCAGATGCACTTAACGCCTCTTTTTCTCTGTTTTGCTTTTCTATAGTTTATTTTTTTCTTTTATTGTAACTATTCAGGGTATAGTTAACGGCGCTCCTTTGGGCGCCGCCAGAATACCCTCAAAAACAGGCAAACCATTCTTTCTGATTGTAGAAATATACGCCCTAATATACCCCCTAATATACGCCCTACTATACGCCCTAATATACGCCCTAATATACGCCCTA
>DADO01000177.1:0-2747 GCA_002509325.1 Methanosarcina sp. UBA402
GATTTTCCTACTGATGGAAAACCTACAAGGGTTACGGTTCCATCTCCTGATTTTCTGACCGAGTACCCTTCCCCTCCTCCTTTTGCCGAGGCTTTCTTTTCTACCTCATCTCGCAGGCGGGCTATCTTGGCTTTGAGGCGGCCTATGTGATGGGAAGTTGCCTTATTGTACTGAGTTCTTCGAATTTCGTCTTCGATTTCCTGTATTTGCTCCTGTATGCTGCTCATCTAGAACCTGCCGATTTCGGGACTAAAGAAATGATTTTCTTATTATTATTATTATTATTTTATTATTTTAAAAAGAAACCGTATCTAAACGGTCTCCACAAACCTTTTTTGATACAAAACAGATCCGTATCTGGATATTTAACCTGAATAGTTGAATACAATATATATACCTATGGAATGGTTTTATCTCTGGTTCTGAAAGGTACGGCTTTCGAGTTCATTTATATTTCTCAATAGTAATAATAATAATATTTAAAGTTTTTTAAAGGCTGCTCGTGGTGAACATTTCTTATCAGAACCTTATTCAAAAGAGATTATTTCTCCTGTTCTCTCATACACGTGCAGTCCTTCAGGAAGCTTTGAAGCGAATTCTGCGGATTTGAGAATTTCCAGGAACCTGTGGACTTCGGGACTTTCCAGCATCTCCTTCCTTATAAGGAAATCATATTCTTCTTCTGCAAATTTTATAAATTTAAGGTGATTCTTCTCGGCACAACTTCTTATTCCCACGCCTACCTCAGCCTTTCCTGAGGCAACCGCCTCACAGATAGCTACCTCCGATTTTGCTCCGGATGTATATCCAGGGATCGAATCCGTGAATTCCTTCTTACTAATTCTCTTTTTAGCTGCGAATTCTGCAATTTTCAGATCAAGAAGAGTTCTGGTGCCTGAACCCAGGTTCCGGTTAATCAGGCGTTTCCCAGGAAGGTCCCAAAGTCCGGAAATCGAGCTGTTCTGACTGACAAGAAGCCCAATTTTCCGTCTGTACCCTTTGACGAGCACGACGCCCGAAAGTCCCATATTCTCGATTGTTGCGATGTTGTACAGTATTCCATTCTGTCCTCTGGAGTCTCTGGATGGCATATTTACGCCTGCAATATCAGCTGTATTTGCAGCAATTGCGCTGAAACCTCCACTTGAGCCAGTGTAAAGGGTTCTGAAGCGAAGTTCGCTAAGGTCTTCAAGCAGGTCAAGACCAGGACAGAAGCCGCCTGCTATCAGGAGATCAGGTTTTTCGACTTCTCCGAAAAAGGTTACCTCTACAGGAGTCCCTGCCTCAAGAAATTCAGTAGTGGATGGGATCTCAATAAAACCGTCGGCTCCGGAAAGAGAGGTTATGGCACCAGAGCCTCTATCTGCTGGATAAACCCTTCCCCGGATCAGACCTACAGGAAGGAGCTGCTGCCTTCCTTCAGAACGGAAGCCAGTACCCATAATCCCGCGTTCTACTTTTTTAAGTTCGGTTTCGGCTCCAAGAACTTTCCGGAGGAGAGGAGCTACGAATTCGTTAAAAATAATTAGTGCAGATGTCGGGTTTCCAGGCAGCCCTATTACCGGGACATCTTTTATTACGCCAATAACTACGGGTTTTCCAGGCTTTATATTAATTCCGTGAGCCAGAGTTTCCCCGATTTCGTCTATAAGCCGGTATATCACATCCCCTGCCCCTGATGATGTACTACCTGACGTCAGGAGTAGAGAGCATTCCGAAACCGCGGTTTCAAGCACCTTTCTCATGACTGTTTCATTGTCCTCTACAATTCCGTAAATCTGGGGGAAGGCTCTGCACTCCTGCACCCCGGCGTATAAGGTGTAAGAATTTGCATCGTATATCTGTCCCAGAGCAAGTTTTTCTCCGGGACGTACAAGCTCATCTCCTGTCGAGATTATCCCCACTTTCAGTTTAAGGACAGAGACCTCACTTCTTCCGACTGACGCAAGCACCCCGATTTCCCTGGTTCCGAGCTTTCGCCCTGCTCTGAGCACGCGTTCTCCTTTGCGGATGTCCGAACCGGTTTTCATTATATTCTCCCCTATGGTTACAGGTCTGTAGATAAACACGGTTCCGCTCTCCTCAGAGCTGTATTCAACCATAACCACAGAATCAGCTCCTTCAGGGATAGGGGCTCCAGTTGCAATTTCCACAGCTTCACCTGGAGCAATTGTGAATTTGGCATCCGAGCCTGCAGGAATGTTTCCGAGTACTTTTAGCTTTGCTGGCTCAGTTTCACTGCAGGAATATGTATCCTCTGCTCTTACGGCATACCCGTCCATTATCGCTCTTGCAAAGGGCGGCACATTGATTTCGGCGACAATATCCTCTGCAAGGATTTTACCGTGAGCATTTTCAAGAGCCAAGCTTTCCTGTTTGGGAAGGACCTGCAGGCTATTTATTATTTCCCTTGCCTTCTCCACAGAGATTAGTTTCCGAAATTCTTTGCGCTTCATAGAAGTTCAATCCTGATTTTTCCAGCTTTCAGATAAGTTTTTTAGTTTAATAGCATTTCCAGATATGTTTTTATACTTACTTTTGTCCCGAAGGAAAATATAGAATACAGGTTGGTTAAGAGATTCTCAAATCGAAGTTTAAAAAGCTCAAAAAAGAGTCCAAATAGAAGCTTAAATAGAGCTTTAAAAAGGAATCTGAATAGATTCTTAAAAAACTGAAATTGAGACTTAAATATAAATAAACACAAATTGTAACTATTCAGTTATCTCAATTTCTGAGTTATTTTTCAT
>DADO01000177.1:2945-3593 GCA_002509325.1 Methanosarcina sp. UBA402
AAGATTTACTTTTTTTATAATCAATAGTAACTATTCAGGGTATAGTTAACGGCGCTCAAAGGAGCGCCGCAAGAATACCCTCAAAAACAGGCAAACCATTCTTTCTGATTGTAGAAATATATGCCCTAATTCTGCAGAAAGCTCCCGCTCCTTGTATGACCCTGAAGGTCCCTGATCTTTTCTGCTGAAATTTCATCATCCTGATATCTCTTTCTGCCTGATTATTCTCAAATGGAACTTTTAAATCTGTCAGGAATCTCAGAATCTGTTCTTTGTATTCTATAAATCTGTCAAGCAGATTCCTTGCTCTGGTTTTTGGATTTTTACCACGTTTTCCCTGTTTCTCAGGGTTTAGAGAAGGGGGATTCTCTTCAATTCCTTTCATGATAATAAAATCGAACCTTTTTTCCAATGCTTTAATTTGCTCAAAATCCAACTCTTGAATTTGCCCTTTGCACTCATCAGTATATTTTTTCATGTCAGTGAGCAGTTCATTCATTTCTTTAGTCTACTGCTGTTTATAGTTCTCTTCAATTCCAGTAAGTTCTCTCTGTAGATGAGCATTGCAAAGCGAATGATCACATTCATAGTTGTTGTAGGGCTTCCATCCGTCGTGAATTGCTACTCCCTTAAATTCAGGAAGAATTC
>DADO01000124.1:0-5900 GCA_002509325.1 Methanosarcina sp. UBA402
TCTTTAGCTCGGTGGTAGTTCACCCTTTAACCATTCAAGAAAGCTATCAATTGCCCTGCGCCGGTGGGAAACCTTATTTTTTTCAGCATCTCCGAGTTCCCCGAAGGTCATGCCCTCGTACTCAAATATAGGATCATACCCAAAACCGCCTGTGCCTCTCTCTTCATATGCTATTTTTCCTTCAACAACCCCGGGGAAAACCAGAGGCTCTTTTCCGGGTTCGCAATATCCGATAACGGTCTTAAAATACGCTTCCCTATCGGTTTCCCCTTCCATGAGCTTAAGCACTTTAGGGTTTCCGAGCCTGTCCTCTACAAAGCGGGAATAAGGACCTGGAAAGCCGTTTAAGGCTTTTATGAAAATTCCGGAATCATCTACCATTACAGGCATGTTCAGCTTGTTTGCAACATATTGCGCTCCATAGGCTGCAATGGGCTCAAGTTCGTCCTCCTGAAGTTCAGGGTAGCCGTTTTTGTCCTGAATTACTTCAATTCCAAAAGACTTTAGAATCTCTCTTACCTCGGCAAACTTGCCTTTATTTCCTGTAACAAACACAATCTTATGCATAACGAGCCCTCTTTTTTATCTCTTCAACGCGCTTGAGTACATCCTCTGAATTTATAAAAGTGCTCTGGTATCCTTTTATGAAAGCTTCGATAAGGGCCTGGTGGTCGCGGTGGGTACTCTCAAAGGTCTGGAAAAGCACGTGGATATCTACCCCTCTAGCCTCAAGCCCTTCGTCGAAATATGCAAGCCCGAAGTCAAGGAGATAAAGCCTTTCGCCCGCAAGCAGGAGATTTGAGGTTGTCAGGTCTCCATGGACTATACCGGCACAGTGGAGTTTTCCCACAAGTTCTCCCACCTTTTCGGAAAGCTCAGGAGTAATCAGATATTTTATGGGCACTCCATCGATATACTGCATTTTGAGCTTGAAATCTTCCACGTCATAGATAATCGGCGTAGAAACCCCGCTGCGCCGGGCTTCAGACATAAGACGGGCTTCTGTCCGGTTTCTTTCGGTCCTGATCTTTTCGTCAATCTCTTTATGCCTGTAAGCCTTCGGGACTCTTTCTTTAATAAGAACTTTCTTTCCTTCAGGCCCATCTTCCAGATAAACAACGGCTTCAGCCCCATTATCCAGCATTTCTCCAACCTTCAGTGAAGTTCCAGGGGCAATTTCAGGGACCGTTTTCATTTCTTCTTCCCTTATCCAGGTAACTTTCACATCATCAGTCCGGTAACTCGGGTTTACGCGAGATTCTTCAAGGGATAGGGTATTTCCGGATTTATACATCAGAAGCCCGGTATATGCGATCATTATCCCGTTATCTCCCATAAAGCGTTTTTCGGGCACATAGAACTTCGCGCCTCTGGCTTCGCACATCTCGTTTAGCATCTCTCGAAGTCTTGTATTTGCCCCAACTCCTCCTGCCAGCAAAACTTCTTTTTTTCCAGTGTGGGCAAGGGCTCGCTCTGCAACCTCAACAACCATTGCAAAAGCCGTTTCCTGGTAAGAATAACAGACATCCTCAAGAGAAGCTTTTTTCAGAGCCTCGCTGGCTGCCGTGGAAAGTCCAGAAAAGGAAAGGTCCATGCCTTTTATCACATAAGGAAGTGGGATATACCTGTTTGCGTTCTTTGCATATGCCTCGATCTTTGGCCCACCAGGGTGCGGCAAGCCAGCTCTCCGCGCAAACTTATCAAGGGCATTTCCAAGCCCTATATCCAGGGTTTCTCCAAAGACTCTGTACCGTCCTCCCATATAGGAAATAACCTGGGAATTGGCTCCGCTTACGTAAAGAACAACAGGATCCTTTGCAGGCGTTCTCCAGATCCCGACTTCTATATGGGCAATGCAGTGGTTAACCCCTATCAGGGGGATGCCCAGGCATATGGAAAGCATTCTGGCTGCCGTTGCAACTGTTCTGAGGCACGGCCCAAGCCCAGGGCCCTGGGAAAAAGCTATTCCGTCAATCTCTGAAGGCTCAATTCCCTTTTCTTTTGCCTCTGCAAGAAGCCTTTTTATAACGCTGGCTGCGTACTTTGCATGGTGCTGGGCTGCTTCCCTGGGATGAATTCCTCCTGTCTCAGGTTTATAGGTCTCTGTGACCTCAGCAATAATTTCAGTCTCGGTAACGATTGCAGCACTCAGGTTCCAGGCAGTGCCTTCGATTCCAAGGATAATCGTATTTTTCAAGGTTAATGGTCCCTTTCAGTCCTTTTTACTGTTACTGCTTCCGATAATACAGGAGAGAACTTATATACATTTGCTTTCAGGGCAACCTGATGATTTCTCGAACTGTCTTTCTTCAGGGCTTCAAAATTTTCCGAGTTTTCTCACGCTTTCTTCCATTGGTTCTGGAGAGAACAGGTTTCTTTCAAGCCTCGCACCAAACTCCTCAAGTATGGATGCAGGAATGTCAAAATCAGGATGTGGAGGGGTAAGTGTCTCAAGTTCAAGTTCCTCTGCTTTTGGTCTACCATGCCTGACTCCGGGCAGGAGCAGGACAGAAACCAAAAACAGGATAAAAACCATATACTCTCTGCCATAAATCGACCATGAGACATGACCTGTGAGTGAAAAAATGTAATTTATATAGGACGCAGGCCAAGAAATAATTGGAAGGGTTGAAGCTGCAGGATGTGACAGCAGAAGGCTGGATATAAAAAGGAGAATGAACCCGAAACTTATTCTTTTGAACAGGCGTTTTGTCTTTGCATCAAGCCACCATTCCCACCAGGCAGGTCTCAGAGGACCTGTACGGATATTATTAAGGAGCAGAGCTGCAGGCTTTTTTACCTCAGCTGGAGCTTCCAGTCTCAGGCATTCATCAAGCTTATCTGCAGCTTTTTGGAACCAGTGTGCTCTGCAGTAAAAAAGACCAAGAAAATAAAGGGCATAAGCTTTAAGTTCATTATCCTGGGACTTATCCTGGGACTTATCCTGGGACTTATCCTGGGACTTATCCTGGGACTTATCCTGGGACCTCTGCCAGATGGCTGTTTTTTCAAGTTTTCCTGCAGCTGCAAGGAGCATGTATCTGAATCGTGCACTATTCTCCTCAAGAGAGATTTCTGCATAAATATACCTCGCATACGCGTCCCAGAGCAGCAGTCTCTGGTCTTCTGTATCCAGGGCGAGAGCTCGCCTGAAAGACTCAAGCGCATTCTCACAGGCCTGCTCTTCAAGTTCTAATCGGCCTTTCAGATTTCTTGAAAATGCATTTTCAGGGGCTTCTGCAATCGAGGCTTCGAGCTCTTTTAAAGCGCCTCTGCTGTTCCCAAGCCTGAAGTAAAGCTCTGCAAGCCCATTTCTGGCGTGGAAATTTTTCGGGTTTACATCGATTGCTTTCCTGTACGCTTCGATAGCTCTTTCGAAATTTTCCAGTCTGAAATAGGCAAAACCAAGCAGGCAAGCAGGCAGATCTAAGTTTATCTCATCTGTTGTTAGCTCTTTAAGTGCTGTAACTGCTTTCTCAAACTCCTGCAGCCTTATGAGGACATAAGCTTTCATTACTGAAGCCTGCGTGTCTTGGGGATCGAGGGTAAGGATTCTATCAAGTGCTTTCAGGACTTTTTCCCATTCTCCGCAATGTGCAAAAACAAGGCCTTTTCCGGAATATGTAATTTTGTTGTTTTTAGAAAACTTTCTGGCGCTCTCAAGAGCTTCTAAAGCATCTTGATACCTGCCAAGTGCATCAAGAGCAAGCCCTTTAGCGTTCCTGAGTGTTCCAAGCCTGGATTCATTTTTAACAGGGTTAATGATCTCAGTTTTTTTGTTTTCCCCAATATCTGTTGATTTTTCTGCCTCATTGGCTGTATAGATTGTCTTTTCTGCATTATCAAGTGTCTTAAGGGCTTCTTCGTATTTTTTCAGGCAAATAAGAGTTATTCCTTTGCAAATTAGGGGAGAAGCGATTTCAGAATCCCTTTTCATGGCATTGTCAAATGCTTTAAATGCTTCCTTATACTCTCCAAGCTCGGCAAAAGCAAACCCCCGATATTTCCAGCTTTGGTCTCCAATCTCTCCTTCAAGAAACTTCTCTGACAGTTCTAGATATTTTTTAAAAGCTGTTTGGAGCTGACTTTCAAGAATTTCCTCAAAGCCTTTTTCCTGATGCCTGATCCGGGAAAGAGCGACTCCCTTGTTATAGCGGGCAGGCAGGCTTTCATAATCAAGTTCAAGCAGCGTCTCATAAGCCTCAAGCGCTTCCCTGTACATTCCAAGCTTACAGAGTGAATTTCCCTTTCCGTTCCACGCAAAAAGGTTTTCAGGATCAAGCCTGAGAGCCTTTCCAAAGTTCTCGAGAGCTCTGGAATAATCATCAAGCTTATAATATACTTGACCTAAGCCGCTCAGAATGCCGCTATTTTCAGCTCCGAAAGTAAGAGCTTTTTCATAAGCCTGCAAAGCTTCGTAAGGTCTTCCCAATGCCAGATAGCAGCTTCCTATCCCTCCCCATCCTTCTGGATTCGAAGGATCGATTTCAAGGTTTTTCCTGAAAGTATCAAGGGACTCCTGATATCTTCCAAGAGCCAGCAGAGCTTTTCCTTTGCCGGTTTCTGCTTCTATAAGTGAATTATCCAGCTCAAATGCGTCCTCAAATGCGCCAAGAGCTTCTCCTGGCCTGCCCAGCTCTCTGAGAAGCCTGCCTTTTTCTAGCCTGTTTTTTGCGTTTTCAGGCTCAAGAATAAGGCTTTTTTCAAAAGCTGAAAGAGCTTCTTCTTTCCTCCCCATACCTCTGAGAATTATGCCCTGAGTTTCCCAGGTTTCGGCAGATGCAGGTTCAAGTTCCAGAGCCTTTTCACAGGCTTTTAAAGCTTCTCTCCTTCTACCCAGGGCAAGATATGCTTTTGCTTCGCCTTGCCATGCTCCTGAATGTGAAGGTTCCAGCATCAGAGCTTTTCCATAAGCTTCAAGCGCTTCCTCATTTTTCCCAAGCACAGATAGGGCCGCCCCTCTATAGTACCATGCCTTCAGGTTTTCGGGATTAAACTCGGCAGCCCTGGTAAAAGCCTGAAGGGCTTCTTCATTTCGTGAGAGCTGTTTTAAAGCAAGCCCACTATAGTACAGCGCACCAGTGTGCTTTTCATCTCTTGCAAGCACACTTTCGAAAGCCTCAAGTGCCTGTTCAGGCAGGTTCAGGTATCCAAGGGCAAGCCCCTTGAAATAACGGCCAGACACATTATCAGGGTCAAGATCAAGAGCCTTGTTAAAAGCCCGCAGAGCTTCTTCAGGCCGGTCCAGATAAAGAAGTATATTTCCTCTGTAATGCCACGCAACACTATCCTCAGGGTTCACCTCAAGTACGGTATCGAAAGCCTCAAGTGCTCTCTCAAAGGTTTTCTCTGATCCAATCTGGTTTTTCAGGTTAAAAAGAGCAAGGGCTTTACTGTACCAGGCTCTGGCATAAAGGGAATTCATAGGCCCTCGGAGATCTTTGAATAAATTTTTATCAACTTAAAATTCATTCAATTATATATGATGCATATTATAAATACGAACGCAGAAGATAGTTACTGATTTAGTTTTCTATAATTTGTCGGTTTTTTAAACTCAAACCTCGAAGGTTTATTATAAAAAAGAAATTCAACGAAAAAGAAGAGAAAATAGAAAGTTAACCTACATTCCGCAGTATTCTTTCGAAAATCAATCTTTTTCCTGATATCGTTTTTGGAACAAATTCAAGTAATTTAGATTCTTAATGGCCTTTGTTGAAAATTGAATTATATCGTTTTTGGCCTCTAAATACCCTATAGTTGCTTTTCCCTTTTGCATAAAAGGCCAATAAATCCACGCTCGATTAAAAATCGATAGCAGGAAAAATTATGAAATATGAAATTTTCCTGCGGAAAGTGGGGTTAAGATCAAATAAGAAGTAAAGAACAAATAAGAAGTA
>DADO01000124.1:6166-12494 GCA_002509325.1 Methanosarcina sp. UBA402
GTAATAGGAAGTAAAGAACAAATAGGAAGCTAAAAGAAAATATAATTATACATTAAACATTTTTTCATTCTTTCTTTTCCAACAGTAATCCAATTAACAACCTAATATTTTTATATACAGATCCCTGCTAATAAGAAGTTTTCCCAGAATCATTTTTTTCAGTCACTAATATTCATGTCCTTTGTTTATGATAATCTTTGTTCTCTCGTATTCCTCGGGCGTGTTTTTACTTTTTAGGGACTTGATGTCCTTTAAGGTAAGGTTTTTTATAATAAGAGGTTTTGTTGTCAAGCCCTTAATCTTAAGGTTTTTTATTTTCGTATTTTTTATTCTTAAATTCTTTCCTGTTACATTTTCCTCTGGCATATTTTTTCCCTCTTTATAAATTGCTCATTATTTCTTGTTTTTTAATCGGATTGATTTGCCTATATGTCTCAAAAACTGATATAAATCTGAAATCTTACTTTTAAGCTAAATTATAATACAAAGTAGATAAACTATTGCATAAAAGTAGTCTAAAAATATGATTATATGATATTTAATTAAATAAATAATTCTATCAAGAACAATATAAATATTATAAATTCTTTACAAAAATAAGTTGAGAATCAAAATATTTTCCAAGCTTCCAGATATTAAGGGGATTTTAGAGTACGGTGTAACTTAGTTGAAAAATCGAAAAGATTATCGTAACTCGATAAAGGGAACCTCAGACCCTACTTTCGGCAGGTAGCTTGTATCTTCAGAATATTTTCTCCCGACGCCGTTTTCCGCGATTTCAGAAACAATATTCAATACCTATAGATTCCATACACATGATCTTACTTATATATGGACCAAGATTTTGAGTATATGTAAACGTTATCAAATGATTTCAGTTAGAGATTGTTATCTCAAAAACAGCATCAAGAAAAATGTTTGAATTATTATGTCGATCTGCCGAATATAGGTCAGATCATCTTATCTGAATGAAGAAATGAGTGAATGCAGAAAATGAGTGAAAAGAACCGCAGACAATCTCCTGCGGTTCGGGTTGAAAAAGAGTTAGATTAATCTTAATATGAGTTATTTCTTGAATTCGGTATAGCCGCACTTTCCGCAGGAGAGGCGGTTTTTGTGATCGGCGAGGAATGTACCTGGTCCGCATCTGGGACAGAACTGTTTGATTCTGGTTACGGAGTCGCCCTGGACTTTGTAATAATCTTTAACTGCCATGTAAACGCACCTCGCTTAAGCCTTTTCTTCCTCAGTCTCCGTTCCCGGGACAGCGTTTCTCTTCAGGACGTATTCCAGTTCTACTTCCTTCATGCGCTCGGCATTTTCATAGATCTTGGCATAGCCCTTACCTTCCTTCATACCATACTCGGTTTTGATTCTCTGGATTACCAGCAGTTCAAGAGGGGCATTTAGCATTGCAGCGAGCTTATTCCTGATGTCACTTCTGGAAGGAGTTGAACCTTCATATTTCACAAGGAAATCCAGTTCCCTTCGATTTAAAAGTGCATTTTCCTTATCTTTAAGAATTTTTATGTCCATCTAAAATTCTCCGTATTTTATTCAATTCGTGATTCTGATTTTTGCTGATGAGTTTCTCAAAGAGAGTTCTTATCTCCCCTTTCTTTTCCTCAGTGACTTCTACAAAGACCACGCCCTCATCGGGTTGTCCGTACAGAACCACAGAACCCAGGGGGGCCAGAAGAATTACAGGAAGGGTTGCCAGATCTTCTTCTCCCCTTACAAAGATCCTGAGAGGCTTTTCGGAAGCAAATGCTTCACAAAGGATTCTAACCAACTCATCAGTAATAATACCTGCAGGATTGTCCACAGACACTTCGTCATAAATCTTGTCCATATTCCGGGCTGACATATCACTGGAAACCGGCTTTCTTTTGGTGCGGTTGTCCACAATACAGATATCCGGAATAATCCCGGCTTCGAGCAGGTGAAAAGTAGTAACATCCCCCACGGATATAAGTTTTGTGGGGCTTGCAATCTCTCCTATAAACTTCTCTATAGTATCCCTGCCCTTGCCCCTATAAAGCGTACCCAGGGGTCTCTTCATAAGTGGACGGAACTCTCTTGGAAGCTCGATATGAACAC
The DNA here is from genome assembly GCA_002509325.1 of Methanosarcina sp. UBA402. Classification (GTDB taxonomy): domain Archaea; phylum Halobacteriota; class Methanosarcinia; order Methanosarcinales; family Methanosarcinaceae; genus Methanosarcina. The sequence continues at coordinate 8,267 of DADO01000124.1, forward strand.
TCAAATTAGCGCACCTTCAGAGCAAATCTATCCGGAATGTCAACTCCAAGCTTTTTTGCTATTTCTGAGCGTTCAGCATCCAGGATAATTACAAGCCCACTCCATTCTTCTGCAAGGTCTGAAGTCCCACAGATAAGGCAGGTTTGCCCTTCCAGGAGCCTCATACAGTGTCGACACGCTCTTTCTGCCATACAAATCCTTCTTCCTATCAAGCAGTTCCTTCAGTTACAGCTTCACGAGATTGCTGTTTCTTTTTGCGGGCTTCTTCGAGCCATTGCAACTTTCCAAGGGCAGTCTGGCGCATTGTAAGTCCTATTTTACTTTCTTTAGGTTCCCGCTCGTTGATACTTACAGCGACAACCCTGGCTCTTACATGGTCACCTTCGGCAATGGATTTGCCTCCGCTCTTTGTCACAAGCCTTGCGTTCTTAGCATCGTATGAAATAAAATCATCCGTAATCTGGCTGACATGAAGCAATCCGTCCATTGGCCCAATCCCTACGAAAACTCCGAAACCAACGGTCTCAACAACTTCGCCCTCAATAATTTCCTGAAGCTCTGGCACAAACATTATCGCTTCGAAGGTCACATCATAGTATACTGCCCCGTCTCCTATGAGGATGTGCCCTTCCCCTATCTCGACGATCTTGCAAACTGCGACAAGGGAACCAAGTTTTTTGTCAACTTGTCCCTCAAGTTTTTCTCTTAACGCGTTTTTAACAGTAGGCATCACCTCTTCCCCTAACAGGGTAGGAGGGACACGGACCGTATCAACGAGTTTCATCATTTTATACATCTACTAATCACCCGTAAACACAATCAATTCAATGCTGCCCATTAAAATAATATGATTCTTTCAAACAAAATCCAGTTTATTTTTCTGGCGCAGGGATATAGTCTGAATCCCTTCTTCAGCAAGCCTATGCTTCAGCCCTATGTCGTTTGTCAGGACAGCCGCTCCCATTTTTTTTGCCAGCCTGAGAATTACATCATCCGCAGGCCCTTTAGCATCGGTTATGCGCTCGCACCTGTCCATCATGGACCTGGCGACCTTTGCAGCTGTTTTGTTCAAACCTCTTTCCCGCTTTATGAGTTTTTCTATCTCGAATACTACGGCCTCAGGCACAAAAAATTCTTCAAATCCCAGTCTTTTCAGTTCTTCGAAAATATCCACGCCGAACTGGATTGGGATCATAAACCCGTTAGTGTCGATTATAACCTTCAATTCTTAATTACCCCTACTCCAATGAGCCGCCAGCGAGAGTCAATTCTCCTGCTGATAGCAACCCTTGACCCAATGGCTACACTGATTGGACGTTTAAGGGCCACTTCCGCTTCATTTTTCCGGGCACTAGTAACAACTCCTACTGTAGTTGCGGTTCCTATATTAAGCATAAGGGGTTCACTGGTCTTGATTTCGTTAATTTTTTCTTCCCTTGTAACTCCCACTACCCTCTCGAGCAGGTGCAATTCCATGACAAACTGGTGCCTGGTCTCAGGAAGGGTACCGGGCGCGCCTGCAATCTGTCCTGTTAAAGAGTCACCTTTTGTCAGAGTAGGATCAAGATAAGTTCCAACAGCCAGAAGGCCACCAGGAGTTGCTTCCTCTACTCTTGTCGCGCCTGCAAAGATAGATGTAATTGTTGTCAGAATTGGAACCCATCTTGTAATGCCTTCGGTCGTAACCTTGATCCCTGGCTTTATTTCCAGCTCATCTCCAGGGTGAAGGACTCCTTCGGTAAGGGTGCCTCCTATAACTCCCCCTCGGATTTCGTCGATTGAAGCCCCTGGCTTATTAATGTCAAAGGAGCGTGCAATCAACATGCTAGCAGGTTTGTCCAGTTTATGTAGAGGAGTAGGAATCTCTGTTTCCAGGGCATCGATAAGGATATCAATATTAATATTCTGCTGAGCCGAGACCGGGATTATAGGTGCATTTTCTGCGACCGTGCCTTTAACAAATTCCTTTATCTGGCGATAATTCTCAATAATACGCTCTCTTGGCACAAGGTCAATCTTATTTTGCACTATTACTATATTTTTAATCCCTATTATATCCAGGGCCATAAGGTGTTCTTTTGTCTGGGGCTGCGGGCACTTTTCGTTTGCTGCAATTACCAGCACTGCTCCGTCCATAATCGCAGCACCTGAGAGCATAGTCGCCATCAAGGTCTCATGGCCAGGGGCATCTACAAAGGACACAATCCTGTGTTCTTCCGTCTTTTCTCCGCAGTTAGGACAAGTCTTTTCCACAGTGTAACACTGGGGAGAAGGGCATTTGGGACACTTCATAAATTGGGAGTCTGCATATCCCAGTCTGATAGAAATCCCTCTTTTTACTTCCTCACTATGTGTATCTGTCCAGGAGCCTGATAAGGCTCTAACAAGTGTAGTTTTTCCATGGTCGACATGTCCTACCATGCCGATATTAACACAAGGCTGACTCAAGTTGTAATTTCCTCCAGTAAAGTGAAGCTGATCCGATATAATGACAGTTCTTTATCCAAAACCTGCATCATAAAATTTGAATTACTCTTTCCAGTGGGTTCGCGGATTCAATTCATGGACTCATCTGGTCTATAATTAGCAATGTAAGCTGTAAATTAATGTGGAATTTTTAGACTGGATTTATTCCCAGCCTCAATTTGTATTCCGGATCTCCAGAACTGGAAATCCGGACTTGCTCTTTCATTACGTTTTTTATAGAAACCTAAAGCTTGCAGATTCAGGCGATAGTTTTAAAGTTTATGGTATTCTGCATAAATTCATATCTACTAATGCCGGAAAGCCTTAATAAATTTATGTGACGATAGCGTCAAGTTTCTCCAGTTCCAGGGCGCGCCTGATCTCAAATGCCACCCTTCTTCCGGTGCTCATCGGTCTTCTCCAGAGTGAGTTGCCGTAAGAATGACCTACTGACATGTGCACGTTGGTTCCGCCGCCTACTCTTGGGGCAACATCGTAGATATAAAAGTTAAGGTCTTTATCAACGCAGGTCTGCAGGCAGAAAGGCCCTATAATCCCTGGAGCATAATGTTCCTGGGTTGCTTTTACATATTTTTCTCCCATTTCAAAGACTTTCTCAAGAAGGGACTCGCGCAGGGTTGCAGAGTTGTGTCCGCAGACCGTGTATTCAGGAGTTAGCTGGTGTTCGGCCAGGGTCATTTGCTGTGGGGCAGGAAGCCTTACATGCCCATCAAGGCTGGTCTCAAAGCGCCAGTCGATCCCAAGAAGTTCCAGCTTGCTCATTTTCGGCTCGATTGGGGAATAGAACATATCAAGGTTGAACACAGGACCTATAATATAACGCTCTATCCTTGCTTCTTCAAGGGCTTTTCGTGTGATAACTCCCTGTTTTATGAGAGCCTCGGATTTCTCCTGATATTCTCTGTAACTTGAAGCGGTGAAAAATCCCCTTTCGAGTTTCTTTACTGCATGTGGGAGCTTGACCATCACAAGTTCGTTTATATCTTTTGGTGATTCTATTTTTTCCGGGAAAGGAAGTCCTGCTTTTTCCAGAATCCAGTAGTAGCTCTGCTGCTCACTGCGTTCCTCGCTCCGGAGAAGGTTCCTGCTTCCTACAAGAGGCACTCTGAAGTTCTCTTCGATCTCGTCTATACTGCAGTAGGAAGTAAAGGAACGATTAGGAATAAAAAGTACATTTTCATCAATCAGTTTTTGCTGGTTTTCGGGACGGAGAATTTCGTTATACTTTCTAAAAACAATTGTCTCGTCGACAATTCCCCTCTTTACTTTTCCGTAAGAGTCTCTCTGAGCCCTGAAGTATTCGCTGTATGTCTTTTCCCTTCCAGCCTGGCAGACAGCAAGAGTCCTGAATTCCTCCTCAATTGCTCCGTCGCAGATGTCGAGTCCTGAATGAGAGCCTATAGTTCCGATTTTTATCTTATCAGCATGGGTATAATAGCCTTCAACGATTTCCTTAATTTCTTTCCTGTCAATCATATCTGATATTCCTCGGCTTTGGAAACGATTTTCTTTCAATGAAGTGGTAATGGGTATGGTTTTTCAAACCTGCTACTCGAGTGAAGATCCCTCATTCGAGTGAAGATCCCTCAAAGGAAGGCCTGATGACTATTTTCCAGGTATATATGAAATAGAAGTCCTGATAGGTTTTCCCCAATAACGGCTTTACCTATTAAAACCCTTTCTAATATAAGTACCCATTTATATAATGAGAGGCAATGTCAGTAGTTCGCTAAAATCTTTC
>DADO01000133.1 GCA_002509325.1 Methanosarcina sp. UBA402
CCCTGCAAATCCCCTCGCTCAGACCACAACCGAACTGATGCAGGTATGCAACGCCTCCTGGCCAAAAGCCCACTTTGACAGCAAGATGATGGCAGACCTTGCAGCCGCCCCTTATGAGGTTTGCGGCATTGAGGCTGCACGTCCCCAGTTTGATATTTCTCTTGAGGCGGAAGTTCTTGGGTGCAAACTTGACTGGAACAAACCGGACAGGCCTCCCGTAACTGGCCCTGCTTATACAGACCCCTCAGATATAATCTGGCCAGATAACCTGGAAGAAGCCGGAAGAATACCGGTAGTGCTCGGAGCAATTGAAGAACTGAGGAAGCGCTACGACGGCATGCTCCCTATTATCCCGGTACTTACATCCCCATTTACGGTAGCAGGTCACATAGCAGGTGTTGAGAATATGGCCAGGTGGACAAAGACTGACCCGGAAAAAGCCCATGCCTTCATTGAAACAGCAACTGATTTCGTGATAGCTTACGGGAAGTTGCAGATTATTTACGGGGGACATATCATCTTCCTCGCTGATCCTTCGGCTTCCGGTGATCTGATTTCATCGGAAACATACAGGGAGTTCATACTTCCTTCCCATAAAAGAATAGCACAGGAAATCAGCTGTCCCCAGATCCTGCACATCTGCGGAGATACCAGTAAACTCCTGCCTTATATAAAACAGAGTGGAATTGACTGTTTCTCCTTTGATTCTGTTCCAGTCTGGTACTGCCGTCAGGTAATGGGCAACGAGATGTCCATTCTAGGAAGCCTGGACGTCATAAACCTGATGCCAAACGGCACTCCCGAACAGGTTTATAACAGAACCCGGGAATGCATCTTGCAGGGAACTGATATTGTAGGAACTTCATGTGGGGTCTCATTTGGAACCTCCCTCGAAAATCTCAGAGCATATGTAAGGGCCTGTAAAGAGACCTCAATCCCGAAATACGACGATGTTGAAGATCTTGTCAGGCAGATTGGAGTCGGTATTGGTAGGAATATGAAAGAAAATGTGCTGGGAGGGATGCAGGAATGATCAGGCACATCGACGTTGCAGTTCAGAAGATATTCGAAATGAAAGAAAAAGAACCTGCAAAGTTTAAAAGACTCATTGAAGAAGGGATCATGATCGGCCTCGGGGTTGACCTTGGAGATAGAAACAAAGAAATGACTGTTGCTGACCAGATAAAGAAACAGAACAAGCCGAAAGATCCCGAATACACAGCCGTGGCAGAAGCAGTGATAGCTGGAGACCACGCCGAAACAATAAACCTCACAGCTACCCTGCTTGGAAAAGGAAAAGACCCTACAGACCTGGTCTTAAATGCTCTTATGCCCGGAATTCAAACCGTATGTGAGCTTTACGACATGGGGGAGAGCTACGTGCCTGAAATCCTGCTGGCAAACGAAGCCCTTATAGGAGGAGTGGAACTCTGCCAGGAAAGAATAGGAGAAGTCCCCTCCCAGGGTAAGATAGTATCCCTCGTTATTGAAGGAGATGTGCATGACATAGGCAAGAATATTGTAGCCGCTATTCTCAGGGCAAACGGTTTCGAAGTAGTTGATCTAGGAAGAGACATAACAGTGGAAGCAGCCGTTAGAGCTGTAAAAGCAACAAACGCTGACCTTGTTACCGGAACGACCCTTATGAGCACAACCAAAGGAGGCCTTAAAGACCTTGCAGAGATTCTGGATTCTGAGGACGTTCCTGTAGCCTGTGGCGGGGCTGCCATAGATAGGCATTTTGTCGATACCTTTGGCAATTCTGTATATGGAAAAACTCCGCTTGACGCAGTAAAAATTGCAAAGAAGATCTGTGCAGGAAAGAGCTGGAAAGAAGCCCGCAAGGAACTATACTGATTTTACTCTACTTTCCAGCTCTCTTTTTATTTTTCTTCTTCGAGCTTTATCTCTCATATTAAATCATAAATTGTGAAATAGATGCTGGTCAGAAAATAAGCGCTGTAAGGTAAACAAATAAGGAATGCTGAAAAGTGAAAAGAAGGATCAGGAATAGAAAATGAAAACGAAAAAACAAGAAAAGTAAGAAAGCATAAACTGTAAAGGGATGAACAAAAACTTCATAAAAAATCCTGGGATAAAATATGGATCAGGCAATAAATATCGATATTGGTACCAGCGGGATTAGAGCCCAGCTCCTAAATCTTACGGATTCTTCCGTTCTCAGGACTGCAATTTTGTCCAGAAACCCGCTCCCTGGCGCAAATGTCGTTGACCATATGGACTTTGCGATTAGTTATGGGCAGGGTATAGCCCATGAAATTCTTATTTCAGCCATAAACTCCCTGATAAGTAACCTTAAACCAGAAAACCTTAAGCGTATAGCCGTTTGTGGAAATCCGATCCAATTGTCGCTATTCGAAGGAATAGAAATCAGGGACCTTGCATTTGCGGGAAAAAACGCCCTCGAGAAAATACATGTAAAGCCTCTGGAAAGGAACGGGCATATAGTTTCAGGAAATAAGATCGGGCTTTACGCCGATGTTGATGTGATTATCCCGCCTTCGGTAAGGCATGAAATCGGAGCTGATGCCCTTGCTATGATGATAAAGAGTGGGTTTCTGGACACTCCCGAAACGTGTATGGTCACAGATTACGGGACAAATGCCGAGATGGCCCTGAGAGTAGGCGACAGAATATACACAGGATCGGCTGCTGCAGGCCCTGTTATCGAAGGACAGCAGATCAGCAAAGGAATGCTGGCAACGCCTGGAGCGATTGCCGACCTGAAGCTTTCCGGAGGCTGGCAAGCGCTTGTCCTTGATGAAAAACTCAGGCTGGTAGAAGGGCCAAGAATAGATCTGCGCAACAGGACTTTTAAAGCCACCGGATATCCTGCAAAGGGAATTACAGGTACGGGCGTAATTGCCCTTATGTATGCAGGGCTCGTAACTGGTATAATAAAGCCTCCTCATATTGAAGGCAATATAATTCGGCTCGGAAAGGAAATTACATTTACAGAAGAAGATGTAATCGAAGCCGGAAAAGCCTTCGGAGCCCTGAGAGCAGGTCACTTGACCCTGATGCATGAGGCAGGGATAGCATACGAAGACTTGGAAACAATGTACATGTGTGGGGCAAGCGGAACGCATGTAGACCCTCTAAAAGCCCGCTTTACAGGCATTGTGCCTGCAACGCCTAAACGGATTATCCAGTGTGGAAACACTTCCCTGGAACTTGCAAAAGACCTTGCTCTCGATCCCGACTACCTCTCCTATCTCAATGAAATGAAGAAATCGGTCCTCTCAAATCATATAATGTTTGCCTCGTCCCCAACCTTTGAAGCCATCTACGTCCAGGAAATAGCCCTATGGAATGAAGGGATGCCGCTTGAAAAGTATAACTCAAACCTAGAAAGATCAGGCATCCAACCTATCCCGCAAAAATTTCAGGAAGTCATTATTGAAAGAAAATCTGAAACGGATATCTGTGATCTTGGAAAAAGCCTTGAGATCATGGAGTCAAAATGGGGTTTTACCGCTACCATTCAGTGCAGCGGTTGTGATACCTGTGTGAAAGAATGCCCTGAAGAGGCTCTTTCAAGAGAATACGAGAGTTTTGAGATCAATAATGAAAGATGTCTCGGTACTGCCTGCAGAAGGTGTGAAGAAAGGTGCCCTGAAAAGAGGTTCTCGATCAGTGACTTTAAGCTCGAACTTCCAGAGTCCGTAGAGATGAGACAATAAAATAGAACAAAAAGGCGGAACAGTAATCTTACAAGAGTAACTTTACTCAGACCTGACACGAATTATTTTACTCAGTAAACTAAAAAATAATTATTCAGCTTTGAAGAGGATTCCAGTTATACATAGGTACAAAACAATACAAATTTAAAATAGTTCTCCTGAATACATCGTCAAAACCTCAATAATACGGAATAGATCTAAATTTTTCCTGATTCCAGATATTCAGTTTAACCGGGAACTTTTTGGACAAAACTGAGCATATCTGCAGGCAAATATTTAATCAGGAGTCAGAGCCCTTGTTCCAGACTGAACCTATACTCTATCTGCAATCCCTTGGAAACGATTGGCTTACATCCCTCATGATTCTAATAACTTCAATGGGATCGTCGGCTTTTTTAGCTGCCATAGTAATTATCGTAACTTTCGGGATTAATTTCCGGAAAGGTTTCCTTTTGTTCCAGCTCTTAATCTGGACAGGTCTGATTACCGAAATCATTAAGACAGTGGTCGCCTTTCCAAGGCCGGATTTTGTAGATAATAGAGTCCTTAACCTTGAATATGGAGTGAAAAATACCTCGCCTTTCAGTGGGGAAGGACCTGAAGGTATATTCAAACTTCCCGACAAAGAAGTCCTTGAGACCTTTCACCTTCAAGAAACGCTTAACCATTCTCCTTTCGGTTTCCCTTCCGGGCATGTCGCAATTACAACTGCACTTTGGGGAGGAAGCTCTGAGATTTTCAACAGACGGATTATCAAAATGATGGCTCCTGTTATGATATTTCTTGTAGCTTTGTCGAGGATGTACCTAGGAAGACATTTTCTGGGAGATATAATGGGAGGAGTTATTATAGGCTTATTTTTACTGATTGCTTTTACTCTCTTTCTCAAAAGCTCCCTGAAAGAAGAGTTTTTCAAGAAAGAGAATTTTGAACTCGCATTCAGGCATAAGAACCTAATTTTGTACTTCATTCTGTTTGTTATTCCTCCTGTTCTGACAGCCTTATCTCTGATAAGTGCTGATGTAGCAGGTTTCTTCCTTGGTACGAATGTGGCATACGTTCTGATTATACGAAAAGGGCTCCCTGATGATGAGGGAAGTGTTGAACAGAGAGTTTTGAGAATAGTTACTGCACTTCTATTGTTTGGAATCTCCAGCTTTATTCTTGATGTCGGGCTCGAGACTCTCGAAACTACAGTCTATTTTAGTTTTAAACTCATCGAATTCTTAGAAGCATTCATACCTGCATCTACAATCTGGGTGTCCGTAGTTGTCTGCACAAAGCTCAACCTGTATAGAAGAGAAAAAGAACTCTTAAGCAGCCAGAGCATATAATGGAATAGAAATGTATTAAAAAAGAACGGAATGGAGTAGAAATTCAACAAAAAAGAATAAAATAGAAATTTCGTAAAAATTCGGCAAAACTATTTAAGAACTATTAAAGACCGGATTTAAGATTCATTTAAACCACAACCACAGCACCCGCTTTGTGGCTTATGATTTGACTCATCAAATTCTTTACAGATCATCAAATTCTTTACAGATTATGTTTTCATCCGGGCTGAACTTATGGGTTATACTTCCATCATATATAATAAGTAAAGGGAGCAAAAACGCACATAAGATTGATATGTAGAGACGTTGCCTGTCCAATTCAGACTGCCCCAAATAATAGAATCAATAAACGCCAAAAAATCCAGAAGTTGTTCCCAGAAAAAAAATCTCCTGTATGTAATGATTCCGACCCTGTATGTAATGATCCCGATATTCCTTCCGATATTCCTTATAACTATATTCCTAGATAGTGACTGGCAAATCCTGGCTGAAACCTGTAGAATTAAATAAATCAATGGTTTTGCTATCAGGAACTAACTTAGAGGATTTTCCAAGTCCTATTTGTCTTATGTCCCAGGAAAACTATATATCTCAGAACCTGAAAGAAGATCATATATATTATATGAAGACAGAAATAGTGATAATAAGTTTCAGGCAAGCATATAGAGGCAGACAAATAAATCACAGTAAGGCTCTACACTGCATTATCTAAAGAGGCAAGATGAAATATATGAAATTAAAAAATAAAAATTGTTGAAGGAAAAACATTAAATCATCAGAAATTAATTTACTTTGTGTTTATTCATAAGGAATAACTTAAATAATGCTTTTGACTATTGAGCGTATTCATAATTCACCGGAGAAACAACTAACTGAAAACCGCAACCTGTCGGTTGTAATCAATGGAAAAGACCCTAGGGTCCTTTCAGCATGGACAGGGTTTCCCACGGCATAGAGCTTATAATCATATCAAAACAGAGAGGACGACATTCATGGACTTTGAAAAATTAAGACACGGGACAGAACTTATCAAGCGGGGCTTTGCAAGAATGCAGAAAGGGGGTGTGATCATGGATGTTACAACTCCAGAACAGGCCAGGATCGCAGAAGAAGCCGGAGCAGTTGCTGTTATGGCCCTCCAGGCTGTCCCTGCAGATATCAGGAAAGCGGGTGGAGTTGCCAGGATGGCCGATCCTGAGATTATCCAGCAGATCATTGATATGGTTACAATCCCGGTAATGGCGAAAGCCAGGATCGGGCACTTTGTTGAAGCCGAAATCTTAGAAGCCTTGGGTGTTGACATGGTGGATGAATCCGAAGTCCTGACTCCTGCTGACCCTTACTACCATATAGACAAAACACAGTTTACCGTGCCTTTTGTCTGCGGAGCCCGAAACCTCGGAGAAGCCCTCCGAAGAATTAACGAAGGGGCAGCTATGATCCGCACGAAAGGAGAAGCCGGAACAGGAGATGTCAGCCAGGCAGTTAAGCATATGAAGCAGATCCAGGGAGAAATCCGTGCTCTTGCCGGAAAGACTAAAGAAGAACTGATTATGGTTGCAAGAGACATCGAAGCTCCTATCGAACTTGTAATCGAAACCGCAAAGATGCAGCGCCTGCCAGTTGTAAACTTTGCAGCCGGTGGAATTGCGACCCCTGCGGATGCAGCCCTTATGATGCGGCTTGGGGTAGACGGAGTCTTTGTGGGCTCAGGAATTTTTAAAGCCGAAAACCCAGAGAAGATGGCAAAAGCAATCGTTGAAGCCGTAAATAACTTTGATAATCCTGCAAAACTTGCAGAAATCTCAAAAGGTGTGGGCGCAGGCATGAAAGGCATCAGTGCAGACATGATCCCTGCCCAGGAAGCCCTTCAGGAGCGCGGTTGGTAACGCAAACTTTTTCAAAAAAAGTTTGATCACAAACCTTTTGAGAAAAGGTTTGATCGAAAACCCCTAGCGACGGCGTGATCAACCGCAAACCTTTTGAGAAAAGGTTTGATCGAAAACCCCTAGCGACGGCGTGATCAACCGGCGCAACGGTTGCGCTTAAGCGGGCGATTTTAGAAGAATTCGCGTTTAGCTTCTTTCAAGAAGCTAAAATTTTTATTTTTAATAGATTTATTCTAATAGTTTTTCTTACTGGCTGTAAGTAACAATTCAATTTTTTATTTTTGGATCAACAGGTAAAGAGTTAGTTCTGGAAGATGGTGTTTTTAATGAAAATTGGTGTAATCGCTATTCAGGGAGCGGTTTCTGAGCATATTGATGCTTTAAGGAGAGCCCTTGAGAAGAGGGGAGTGGATGCAGAGGTAGTTGCGATTAAGCATAAGGGTATTGTTCCAGAATGCGGTGGAATTGTGATTCCTGGCGGGGAGAGTACAACGCTTTGCAGACTGCTTTTCCGTGAGGGGATTGCGGAAGAGATTAAGGATGCGGCTGCAAGAGGTGTTCCAATTCTTGGGACCTGTGCAGGCTTGATTGTGCTTGCAAAGGAAGGTGACGAACAGGTTGAGAAAACCAGCCAGGAATTGCTCGGGATTATGGATACGAGAGTAAACAGGAATGCTTTTGGAAGGCAGAAGGATTCGTTTGAATCCGAACTTGAAATTGAGATCCTTGATTCTTCTTTTACCGGTGTGTTTATAAGAGCTCCAGGAATCGTGAGCTGTGGGCCTGGAGTCCGCGTGCTTTCCAGGCTTGATAACCTGATTATTGCTGCAGAGCAGGGAAATGTGCTGGCTCTTGCTTTCCATCCGGAATTATCCGAGGATCTGCGGATTCACCAGTACTTCCTGGGTAAAGTGTTCAATTGTTAAAGTTCAAAAAGGGATTTTCGGCTTTGTTTCCGGCTCATTTTTTGTTCATTTTTATCATACTTTTATCTAAATCTTCTATTCATTTTCTGTCATTCTGAGTGCCTTTTTTCTTCCAGCTTTTTTCTTCCATTTTACATCTATTTTATCGTCTGTCTGGCATTCTCTTTATCTTCCATCCATCATCTTCTTTTTTGGTCTATTTTCTTGCTGTATTTTTCCTTATAAGAAAAAAGATAAACACAACTTCTTGACCGCTTTATATTTTGTTTCCTTCAAAGTTATATACGGTTTGAAGCCATATCATTAAAAACTGATTCAATGAAGGGTGGATAAATGGTAAAATTAACTGATGAAATGAAGCAAGATTTTGCAAAGATGAAAATTTTTCCGTTTGCAACCGCATCTAAGGGTGGAGAACCGAACGTAATACCTATAGGCATGTGCAAATTGCAGGAAGATGGGGAAACAATCTGGATTACAGACAATTATTTCTTAAAAACCCGCAAGAACCTTGATGAAAATCCGAGAGGAGCAATTTATGTCTGGGGCCCGGAAATAGAGGGCTGTTACCAGATAAAAGGGGACATTGAGATCAAGACCGAGGGTGAAGATTACGAGAAAATGTACAAAATGGTCAAAGGCATAGGAGAGAGATTCCCTGCAAAAGCCCTTGCCGTTATGAAAATTACTGAAGTTTATGAGTGCAAAGCCTTCACAGAGCCAGGAAAGAGGCTTCTCTAAAAGCTTTTACAAGTCACATAAAAACTCACAATTTTTTTCTGACGCAGGGATGGAAAACGTCCTTGTAACTTTTCCTTTTTAAAAAATATTCTCAGTAAAGGGCATATTTATGTCTTTTTTCAGGCAATTCTTTTAGTTTCGTAGCAATATTTCATAAATATGTACATTGATTGTTTGAGAGTTTGCACAGAAACCATATATGTCTGGGTTTCTAATTAATTTTTGGGTGATAGTATGAAAACCTGGAAAATGTTGATTTTATGCATTATTATCCTTAGTTTGACAGAAGCATACATTTGAGAAAGTTTAAATGGGCTTCATACTGCTGTTTTCTTTATACAATTCAAAGTTCTATTGTGTATCTTATGATTTTTGACAGTTTTCGTTTTTCTTATATGTGTGATGTCTATATAATGCGTTTTTTATAGGAAATACAGTATTAATTAGTATAATCTGTCAAACTTGAGATTGATAATACTTGTGATGGCTGTATTAACAGTAAGTTCAAGTATTGTGGTTATGAATAACCTTCAAGATTCGTTTTCTTCTGGCATGGATTCATCTATGTCTTCTTCAGTAATGTCAAGTATCATTGGAGGCGTTGCCATCGGGGGTTTTATTGGAACATTTTTATATTGGGTTATACTGGCTGGAATCTTATATTCAATATCCTATGTGTTTAAATCGAAGGGTTCTTTCAAGAGAACGTTAGAATTTACAGGTTATGGATTTGTACCACAAGTATTCAGCAGTTTGGTAGGTTTCATTGTAATGTATATCATGTTATCTTCAACCGATTTATCATCACAGGACTCAATATTTATGGGCCAGGGTGTAGAGCAGATGTTCTCAAATAATCCTCTGTTTTATACATCACAAATAATTGGAATTTTATGTCTCTTACTGTCTGGCTATATATGGATATTTGCAATCTTGCATGCACGAAATATGTCATACAAAAACGCCGCTATTACTGTTGGTATTCCCATAGGTCTGGCCATTGTTATCCAGATATATTCTTTCCTGTTTACTTCCGGGAGCCTGTAATTCTGTAAAAAAAAGATCAGGAATGTTATATCAAATCTGAGAGGGCATACATCTCGAGCTGATTGAAATGCACACATAGTGGCAGATTCCTTGTAAAACCCCTCTCTATTATAGTGATCACTAATATATAAATGAAAATCTAAAGAAAAACCGAAATTAAATCCCTCTTATATTTTTTTCAGAGGTTATATAATATTTTCGATTTTATCCTGATGATGAGAATGAAAAACCTTTACAATCTTTTTTTGAAAAACTTATCTTTTTTCTCCAATCTACTTATTTTTAAAACCCGAATCTATATAGTCCCAAGAATAAAAACTGACTTTACCCACCTTGCGGTAAAAAGATATAATGACAAAATTATAAAAATCAAAAGATCTCGTAAAGTCCGACTTTGCCATAGAAAAATACAAACTCTCAAAAAACATACCAAACATTCTTTTTTAGCAAAAAGCCTGGTTACTGATTGTAGACATTTAAATAATTGACATCGAACTGCTCTATATATAACTTCCGGCCAATTTCTCTAACTGTTTTATGTAGCTCATTTTAGAGCTGTAAAGATTCTCTGATCTCTGATAGTTAGAGAGCTTGGCCGGAAAACTTATAAAGAATTCTCTAAAACTGAGTAAGTGGGAATGTTTTGCAGGATTCAGTAAAGTTTGAGACGTTTGAGACCTATCTTGAACCCTGCACGCCCGAAGGCGAGAAATAGATCACTTTAAAGCTATTTTAAAGTTTGTTTCTTGCCTCTTGAATGAAAGTAAAGAGGTGAAATAAATTGGAATTAAATAACAAAATTAGAAAAATCAGCGGGCTTTTCATGATGATGCTCGTTGTAAGTATGGTACTGGTTACGCCTACGTTGGCATGTCCAGCTGGAACAAATTGCGGGAGTGATTCGGTTCCCGCAAACCCGATACAGCTAACAGGAGCGGATAAAGACAAAATGCTGAGTACGGCTTTAAGCGATAGTAATGTCAAAAATATCAAGAGCAATTGATAAATGAAGGATATACACAAAATGGCAGTACAGCACTTGTTATACCAGTGGAAAATAAAAACGATAGCTCAATAACTGAGATCAAATTTGCTGCAATAAGTTTCAAAAATGACAAGTCTCAAGAACCCAACAAAACTATACTATATAGCTACAATCCACAAACCAAAACAAGCACAACTGTAGTGATAAATAGTTTACTAAGCGATTGTGTTTTCAACTTATCGATTTGTTTGGGGAGTGCTGCTACTTGCGTAATAATTTGTGGTCCGCTTTTGGCACCAAATCCAGCCACGCCATTAGAGGTAAAACTTTGTTTGGCATGCATACCAATTGGTGTCGGAGCCTGCGGACTTGCTTATACAGCATGCCACAAATACTATTATGGAGAGTAACGACGGACCTGAGAAAAGTTACAGTTATGAGGAGCTGGCCAAATGAGAGTGATCATAAAAAGGAATTCAAAAAAATTCCTTTTTTTGCTTTTTTTATCAATTTTTGCCATCATAGGAGGTACTATAACAACATTAATGTCCCCAACAAAAATATCCTTAAATGGATTGTACCTTATATTGGCTGGGATTGGACTTTTTTTCCTTACGCTTTCAGCCTCTACAAAAGATCAAAAATCATTTGAACGATGGTCAATTTTTAGTGGTATTTTTTACGGTATTGCACTTCTTTGTGGTAGTTTAATTTCATTTAGATATGGCCAAACCGTAACTGCAAAGATAATTTTGCTATGTGGGGTAATTGTTATTTCATTGACGATATCTTCGATCGTTTCGGTCTTAAGGAGGGGAAAACAGCATGTATAACAATGCAAGAAAGAGGTTAGGGGTTATACTCATACTTATACTATTTGTGATCATGGCATTTGAACTTGGTTGTATTGGAAAAGCAAAAACTGATTATAATCTAAAATATAATTTTCATGTAGGTGATAGACTTGTTTACAATTGTACATACCTCACAAATGATACAAATTATACAGGATATATCACAAATAACACAAATTATACAGGACCAATTCGTATTGAAATGTTAGTTACAGATTTTGATGGAAAGAATATAACCTCAAAAATGACATCAACGAAAACAACAAATGAAAACACTACTGAATCTTCATACGTCACAATTATGGACGTTTATGGAAACCTGATAAGATCAGATCCCAAAGATAAAATTATACCTGAGGTACAACCGGAACTGCCAAATCTACTAAAGTATCCAGAAAAAGAAACTCAAGAAGGTAAACCATGGACAATTGTACTCAAAAATAACATAAATGAAAATCCTTTATTAAAAGATGAATTCGAAGTTACAGGAAACTACACTTTTTTAGGTACAAAAACAATATCGACAAAAGCCGGTAAATTTGAATGTATTGGTATCAAATCAGAAACAAATTTTGTTTCAAACGCAAAAAGAGACTATAATAATACAACCATTCATTATACAACAGTAGGCAATATCTCTGGAGTAAATTGGATAGATTTAAATGGTGGATTCTCAGTTAAATCCAATTACATTATGGATAAAACTTTGACAATTGATTTATCTGGACTGGCCAATAATTCTGAATATCAGAAAGTCGGAATTGAAAATGTTAGTATCAATAGCCCGACAATTGAAACGCATATAATTAATGAACTTGAAAGCATCCAGAAAGGATGACATAAGAACATCCAAATCAATGTGATTTTTACAAGGTTGTCCATACTTTTGTGTACGGACAATTTAATTGTTTTTTTATTGTTTGATTAATTAAATTGTCATAAGCTGCAATTTAGTTATCATTGCAACAATTACAGGCGTTACTATATTTGTCAGGAATCCACATGAAAAGACATTCTTATACAATAGCTGTACTAGGTTTTATTTGTTTATCTCTTATTTTTGTGCCGATAACCTACGCCAACTCAGTCACAATCCAATATTTCCATCAAAAAGGGTGTCTCGATTGCGAAATAACCGATCCAATTATCAATCAAACAGAAGCTCGGTATAAAAATAATAATGTTGTTGTATCAAGAATTGAAACCAGTACTGTTGATGGTTTTAATCAATGGAGTAAATATGGTTTTCTTGAAGTCCCGGCTATTGTGATGAACAATGAAACAAAAGTTCCTAAAGAAGAAATTACTGAAGAAAAGCTAAAAACTTTAATCGATGAACATCTTGCGGAAGAGGAAAATATTACTGAATATACTACAGAAGAGGCAACGAGAAAAGAACAGGAAAACGAGTATATAAACACAGACCTGAATTTGCCATTTGCTCATTCACTAGGTCTTTTGCAGGTTTTTCACCCTGCCTGATGGCCATACTGGGATTTCTGTTAAGTTTTACTGCAGGGACGAGCAATAGTGCGAAAAGCGGTATGATACGTGCAACGGTATTTGGGTTAGGGCTGGTAGGTTCTTACTTAGTATTGGGCCTGTGTTTGCTCTCATTCCGAAAATCAATTCCCGATTTGGAAAGCTTTTCTTTTGTTACAGGCATTGTTGTAATTCTTATCGGGTTAAACCTTCTGGGGATCTTAAAATCACCCGTCGTTCTGGATAATTATTTTCAGAGTTCTGCCAGGAAATATGCAGGTACTCTGGGTGGAGTTTTCTTTCTTGGGATACTGTTTTCGTTTGTAAAAGTTCCCTGCACTGCTCCAATGCTCCTTGTACTTCTCAACAAGACTATTACAAACGGGACTGTTAATGATCTGGCTCTACTGCTCGCTTTCAGCGGAGGAGTGTTGACACCTTTTGCTGGAGTTGGCCTGATAGGAGGTTATACTCTGTCCAAACAGATTCGTTCATATAAAATGTATCTGAAAAAAATCAGCGGATTTGCTCTTATATTACTTGGATTATGGATTATGATTTAAATTATCCAGCAAAACATAAAATAACAAAGTTCGATCTATATAGCTGAGTGATAATATAAAATTTATATGAATTGCATGACTTCAATTAAATCAAAGTTGCGCTGGCGCACCCCGCCGCAAGCAACGGGGTATGTTCCGCGCCAGCGCTATGGTTATAATGTTTATTAAAAATCTAATATTTTCAT
>DADO01000070.1 GCA_002509325.1 Methanosarcina sp. UBA402
GGATTTCCTATCATCGGTGTCAGTGAGCACCTTTGAAAGCTGCCCCTCTGAGATTACGCTAAGATCTTTATTTGCGAAGCTTGAGTTTGCAGTGTACCCTGCAAAATAGCGCTCTGCCATAAAGCCTATAACTTGATATGAACCCCAGTTTTTGTGTTTAAATGCAGTTTGTATGGGTTTTGTTTCATACTGCAGGTTTTTCTCTTCAATTGTCCGGCTGCCCTTACTGAGCTGGACTGTCAGATTTTCGGAACCTTCTCCAGTATCCAGGTCATAATAAAAGCCTGAATAAGTCTGAGGCGTCCATGTGTAGGTAAGGTTCTGGTTTGCATTTTCATCCCAGATGCGGTTGCCTGTCAAATCTGAAACCTGGGCAGCCGCATTTGTGCACAACAGCCCGAGCACCAGAAATAAGCATAAAATCTTCATGTAGTTCTTAGTCCCCAAATTAGGCCTCCTCTATGTTTTATGAAACGGGAGCGTGATTTTCAGGCTTCCGAGATGGAAAAAATAGAAAAAAATAATTTCCTGGACACCCTGAATATATCCTGATGAGGATACCCCCGTCCATTTAGGTTAATATCAAAGTATCAAAGTATCAAAGTTATTTGACTTAGTATATTTCTAATAACACTGACATCTAATAAAAATTTTTGGGTGTTATATTAGATTTTTGGGAAATTACGGGATATAAAATTAAAAAATCAAGAAGGAATCCAGGCCACAAAAGCAGTAAAGCTGTTTCCAACCGCTTTTTTAAAACCACAATTAATTTATAAGCCGCTTTTTTAAAACCATAACAAATTTATAAACCGCTTTTTTAAAACTATAAGAATATCAAAAACTACGGCCCTGTAGAAATCCTCTGAAATAATAGATTTCAATAAATTTAAACTGAGCAGTCAGACCTGGATATACTTATCTTTTTTCAGCCTCTTTCATCTGGTGTAGATAGGTTTTCTACAGAGCCAAAACTACTATTTTAACACTATGAATAAATTCACAAATCCCCCTTTTCTTCTATAGTCAACTTGATATCCACAAGTTATAAGTTTGAAGAGGCGATTTCTGACTCTTATAAGTAGAAACCAGTACAATTAAGATTTATTCTGCAGAGTAAGACAGAGTAAAAACAGTAAAAATATGGAGCCGTCTTTGGCATGGAAACATATACAGACATTCCCGAAGAATTAAAGCTTGCAGTCCTTGAGAGAATAAAACCCACCGAATCTGAGAAAGAAAGACTCCTGTCAGTCCAGGAGGAACTCACCTCGCAGGTTAAAGCTGCAACAGAGAAGCTTTACATCCAGGACGTGCTTGTAAAAATAGTGGGTTCCGCTGCCAGAGGCACCTGGCTTTCAGGCACTCATGACATTGATATTTTTATAAGCTTTCCTGAAGAGACGCCCAGAAAGGAACTTGAATCCCTTGGCATGGCAATTGCGAGGGAAGTGGCAAAACATGCCGAGCATGCCGAAGACCGCCACGCTGAACACCCCTACCTGAATATTACATACAAAGGCTTTGATGTAGACCTTGTCCCCTGCTTCAGGGTTGCCTCGGCTTCCCGGATAAAATCTGCAGTTGATAGGACGCCTTTTCATAACGATTTTGTCAAACCCCGCATAACAGGACACGAAGCCGATGTCCTGCTTTTGAAGCAGTTTATGCGCGGAGGCGGAGTCTATGGCTCGGAATTAAAGACCCAGGGCTTTTCAGGCTACCTGACCGAACTCCTGATTATTCACTACGGCTCCTTCGAAAAAACCGTTCGGGCAGCCTGCTCCTGGAAACCCGGAGAGAAAATCGATATAATGCATCATGCGGAAATCGAGCACGGTGAATCTCTTGTAATGGTCGACCCTACCGACCCTAAGCGGAACGTGGCAGCAGCTCTTTCCCTTGACAAATTCTGTATGTTCATAGACCACTGCCGGGAATTTTTAAAAAGCCCGGAACTCAGTTTCTTCTTCCCAGCCCCTCTCCTCCCCCTCGAGGGCAGTGAAATTCTGGAAAGGCTTGAAAGCCGGAAGAGTACCCAGCTTGCAATCGTCTTCAAAACCCCGGATGTGGTAGAGGATGTACTCTATCCGCAGCTCTATAAAATGGAGCAAGCCGCCGCCGCCCTTCTGAAAGAATATGATTTTACAGTGATAAAAACCGGGGTCTGGTCAGGCAAACCCGAAACCGCAGTTCTGCTGGAACTTATCTCAGGCACCCTTCCCAACGTGAAAAAACACATCGGCCCCCCCGTCTGGGTAAAAGTACACGCCGAGAAGTTCAAGGAAAAATATCAGGGAGCAGACGGCGTTTTCGGAGGCTATATCGAAAACGGAAAATACGTCTTTGAAATCCTGCGCAAGTACCCGACGGCAAAAGGGCTTCTAGAAGAACGGCTCATGAGCTGCTCTCTTGGAAAACAGGTGCATCAGAGCGTGAATGAGGGGTTTGAGATTATTGAGGATGCCGGGATTTGTAGGGTAAAGGATCAGGATTTCAGGGTTTTTTTGAGGGGATGGATGTAAATTTACTTTCAAGTAGAGGCCATACTGTATTAATTTGTTGTTATTAATTTGTTGTTATTAATTTGTTGTTATTAATTTGTTGTTTATACAAAGCGGAATTTTCCATAATTTTTTTTAGTGAATCTTGCCCGCTAACTCCGAAAAACAAAAAAGAAAATGTTTAACATTATTATTAGAAATTATAATATTTAAGAAGATCGTTAGAATATTTTCAAATCATTCCAGAACCGGAATCTACAGAATCTCACACCTGTGCATGGGTAATAAAGTGAGAGTGCTGAAATATGAATTTTGATCTTTTTTGGATTCCATGAATACATTGTGGCAGCCAGGATGGATGTTAAATAATCGAAACGACTTTCTTAAGAGCTAGTATTTTAGATGTTCATTAGTGGTCTGTTTAAACTAGAAGATAGTACTTAAATGAGATATCTGTATTAGAAATATTGTTATTTGGAAGATTATCCTAAAAATAGACTAAACAACATCTTATTTTAATTATTATTGGATTCTGAATTATATTTCTACAGCGATTATATATCTTGGATAATTATTTCCTTTGTTGTATGATTTGAAGTCACTCTCATCGGCATATAAAATGGAGAAAAATTTACCAATATTATCTCAGAAACGAGTTTAGATAATTAAATCGAAGCTTGTTTATTAACTGGGAAATAATAATTGGTAAACAAATTATATCGACAGGTGGGAGTGAATCAAAAATCAACATGCCTAATATTGCACTGAATTGGGCTAAAATTAATCAATAGAGATAAAAGGGGGATAAAATTGATGGGAGAACAAACATTTAACAAAATGAAAAAGACTGTAGCCATTTTGACGGCAGTCTTTTTTATAGCAACATTGGCAGCAGTGTCAGCAAGCGCACAGCCTTATCCGGTTTTTCGCGGCCCTGTTGGTCATCCACATATGAGGTGGGACGGTCACAATTGGTGGGACGATGATCACAACTGGAGATGGGATGGTCATAACTGGTATGACAATGATCACAACTGGCGCTGGGACGGTCACCACTGGTGGGACGATGAAAACCACTGGCGCTGGGACGGCCACTATTGGTGGAACGGCAACTATTGGTGGGACGGCCACTATTGGCAACGCTAATATATTAATTTAATTTTTTCTGGATTTTTGATTACAATTCTGAACGTGGAAGATAATTCCTTTTGAGAATTTCTTGAGAATCCTGGGAAAATTAAAAAATCTCAAATTTCGAGACTTTTTATTGACTTTTTATTATTTCCCAGGGTTTGATTGAGATCAATTGCAAAGATCAACTGCGTATCTCAATGCTAATTTTGACAATTTAATAAAGATTTACAAACCCTTCAACCCTTTTTTGATAATAGAGATACTGCTGAGCATACCCACAATAAGAGCCAAAATATTCCCGTCCCCAGTCTCCCATACAGCTCATACTTGTGCAGGTTTCAAAGAACTCGTCGTCGATATGGTAATGCTGGATGATTTGCCTGATATGGGTATCTACCGGAAAGGCTTCCATTTTCTCGAAAGCGAAAAGAAGTACACAGTCGGCAACCTTTTCCCCTATGCCGCGGAGCCTCATAAGGCGTTCCCGCGCATACCTGTACTCTAGGCGGAAAAGCACGTCAAGCTCCAGCTCGCCGGAAGCCACTTCTTCAGCTGCGGCTTTTATGTTTCGGGTTCTGAAGCCCAGCTTGCATTTTTCAAGCGTGGAAGGATCGGCATTTGCAAGGGTCTCGGGATCGGGAAAGCTGAAATACCCTGGTTCGAGCTCTTCCCCCAAAAACTGGCTGAGCAGGTAGATTCGTTTCTGGATTGTAGGGATGCTTGAGGCTGTTGCGAGCATATACGAAATCAGGCACTCCCAGGGGTCCTGCCGGATCAGCCGCAAGCCCCTGTATTCACAGATCGCTCGGTCGATCAGAAGGTCCCGATTTATGCTTTCGTAGATTGAAGGCAGGTCGTCGTTCAGGCGGAAGTAATGAGTAAAAAAATCAGGTAGAAGTTCAGAATCAACAACCAGCTCTCCGCTGTCCTGCGAAAGCCGGATAACCTGGTCTCCTACAACTCCTGTCCACCAGTCTCCGTCCCGCTTCCAGCGGAATACCTGCCCGCAGTCAAGTGTATAATTAAGGTCAAAGAGTTCGGGGTTAAGCCTGTACATTGAGCTCAAGCCCCCTTAGAAAAATCCCAGCAGTTAATGTGTCTCCCAGCCCGACCGTAGTTACAGGCGTTTTGGAAAGCAATGTGGGGAGCATGCAGATTAAATAACCCTCCCAGAGAGCATAAGCGCCCTGCCTGAGAGTTTTTCCATTAAAAGTTTTAAGGAAAGCTTCGATCTGTTCTCTTCCAAATGTGCTTTCCTGAAGTTTCAAAGCCGCCTCTTCCACGAATTCCCGTCCTTCAAGCCTGCCTGTGGCTGCATATGCGCCTGCACACCTAACTCCGAATTCCAGGGCTTCAAGTTTTTCTCCGGCAGCCTTCTGGAACATTGAGCTTTCAGAATCTTCCATTGAATCATCCATTGAATCTTCAATTTCTACTGAGGGTTGGAAATCTGTATGACTTTCGGAATGCGGATTAGAACTGGATTTTAAATCCAGTTTAGAGGTAAAATCTAGTTTAGAGACTGTCAGCACAAATTCCCTGGTGTGAATCAGGAGCTCTTTATGTCTGTACCTTGATGCCAGCCTGCATGCAGCACGGGTTACAGCTTCTGCTTCCATATTTAGAAGTCCTTCTCCTGGAACCCCGTGCAGGTTATAGAGCATTGCGAGCTCGTCTTCATTCATTCCAAGGCTATCAGAAAGATCTGCACACTTCAGAAAGACCGAATTTACAATATTTTTATTTGCGAAATGTCCGAATTCCAGGTGAATCCGAAGCTTATTGTTTCTCGCTTTCCAGCTTCTGAGCTGGGAGATGGCATTATCAAGAATTGTTTCATAGGTGCTGCCGTCAGGATAGTTCTCAAGCAGGAGATGAAAACCCGAGATAAGTATACCATCAATTTCGTGGACATGTTGGAAGGCATACTGTTCAAATGCAGGATTGGCAAAGAGCCTTAGATTTAAGTGATCGCAGGTCGCTATGAAGCGATTTTCCCTCGGGACCTTTATTTCTGTCCCGTACAGGGAAAATGTCTCACCCTCGGAAAAATCAAAAACAAAATGTATGGGTTCCTGGCTGCTGGAAACTGTACCCTTATTTTCTTCAGACTCTTCTCCTGCATTCTTATTTTCTTCAGGCTCCTCGCCTGTGTTTTCCTTCATCTGCATGAGGGTATCCGGGAAGTAAATTGCTTTTTTTGAGAAGAGCGACAGCTGGGTTTTTGAGGGCACTGCTACATTTGGAATTACCCTGGAAGCGCCTAGCTGGGAGAGGGCATTTGCCATTATTCCGGCGTTTCCGCCCATTCTTACAAGGGATTTTTCAAAATAACGGTTTTTAAGGAATTTGAAGGCCGAATGCTCAAAAACAAGCCATTCGGCTCCATATCCATTTTTCATACAATAGGCGAGCCCTGCCACAAAATCCGCTTCTGAAATAATTTTTCCGGGTGGATATTCAATTTTATTAAGGATTTCGGCCTCTTCAAAGGTTTCCAGCAGTTCCGAAATTTCAGCCCCACTGACCCTGTATACTGAGTCTATGTTAACGTTATATCCGCAAAGTATATTCATCTAACCAGTTCCTGTATCAACCAGTTCCTGTATCCATGGAATGGGAGGTTTCGGATTAAATGAAAGAGGATTTATTCTTCTACCTGCGTCTGCTTCATTTTTGCGAGCATGGCTGCAAAAGCTCCTGCTGAGATAGTATCTCCTATCCCGACTGTTACTGTGGGCTTGTCTACTACTTTGGTAGGAACTAAAACCGCATCATGGTCAGGCCCATAAAGGTATCCGTGTTCAAAATCCTCAGGGGTACAGAGTTTTTTTCCTACGCAGTAAACCTTGAAGTTTTCCAGGTCTTCAATGCCTTTACTTGAAACCGGAACTTCCAGTCCTGCTGCTACATCCTCAAGGTTCTCAATTTTTCCTTTAAGGGCTTTAGTGCTGGCCAGGGTTGAGGAAAATAGTAGGGCATCCCTGTGTTCTTTAAGTGTAAGAGGGTGATCTTTTGAAAGGACACAGATGTAAAAACCAAGACAATGCACATGGACTCTTTCAAGTGACAGGTCCTTTAAAAGCTGAACAGCTCCCTGATAAAGCGATGTTATACCGGTTTCTTCTTTTCTTATCACGGAATAAGAGAGTTCCTCATGCCCCAGGACGTTTAAGGCATTTGCCACTTCTACGGTATCAAGACCCAGGGAATGGACATTTTTGGCAACAATCTCTGTAAGAATAGCCTTTCTTATAACGCGGTTCTGGATTGATGTAAGCTCTACATGGATGCGAAGTTCAGGATTTAAAGCCTTAAGTTTCTCAATAGCATTCACTGAATGTGAAACATAGTCCTTATAGGTAGTCCCATCCTCGTACCGCTCTTTAATCATCTGGTAACCTGAAAGCATTGCTCCGTCAATTGGGAAAAGTGAGTCAAGGTGCTCATAGATTTCCCTATCCATGTCCAGGCGGATCCATTTTGGGCGGGAAGATATTATAAGTCGGTTATCTCTCGGCACCTTGAATTTGTTTCCACCGCAGGTTATTTCCAGTTCTTTGGAATACTCAAAAATCCAGTTGACTTTTGACTCCAACCCTGGCTTGAAGGCTTGCCGCGGGGGCTTAAGCACGACTTTTCCGTCTTCTACCTTAGGGTGCAGAAGATTATCAGAATCCACAAAATAATCTGCCTGTTCTTCAGAAAGCCAGGGAATATATGCCACTACTTTTTTTAATCCAATCTGGGTAAGAAGATTGGAAATTATCCCTGCCTGACCGCCCATGCGTGCATAGTCAAAACCCAGGTGTTCTTTCAGCCATACATGAGTATCTGAGGTATAGGTAGGAATTTCAGCGGCTTTTCCCTCTCGCATGGAAATTAGCAGGCGAGCCATGAAATCCAAAGGCTCTTTTACTTCCCTTGGATATGTTTCAACTCTTGCCTGAATCTCTGCCTCGTTAAAAAACCCTATAAACCTGGACAAGTCTTCTTTTGTAAGGTGTTTGATAGCATCGATATTGCTATTGTAAGCTACAAACATACCTTCCAGATAAGGAAGGGCTCTCTTGACATCATAAAAAGCGTCAGTATGTAGCTGTTCCCATTCTTGTATATCCATTTAATAAGCCCCCTGATTATTTATCTGAATCAAAAAGTAATTTTCAGGAATTAGGGGAAACCTGGATTTTTATTTTTTGATTAGTCTTGCCTATATTCCCTCTATTTCCTTATGCCTGTTATTCTAGTGAGTAAAGTAAATAAAGTAAAGTAAAGTAAAGTAAAGTAAAGCAAAGTAAAGTCGTATACTCGGCATTGAGCCGTGTATTCAGCATCAAGTCAGTATTACGTCGTAATTGAGCGTCAAGTCGTATACTCGGCGTTGATCCGGATATAGTCGTAAGTCAGGTCACAGCCCCAGGCCGTTGCCTGCTCCTTTCCCATGCTAAGATCTAGGTTAATG
Organism: Methanosarcina sp. UBA402; assembly: GCA_002509325.1. GTDB lineage: Archaea > Halobacteriota > Methanosarcinia > Methanosarcinales > Methanosarcinaceae > Methanosarcina. The sequence goes on from DADO01000070.1 coordinate 8,104, forward strand.
ATAATCTCTTCATTTGCCATTATCTTTTTCAAAATCTCGAGATCTGAAGAACTGGAAATCTCACCTGATTTTACAAGTTCGACCTCTTCTCCTCCTCCTGAAAAAGAGAGAGAAAGCCTTTCAGGTTCAAGTTCTGCACCCGAGTATCCTGCAGCGGCTACGATCCTTCCCCAGTTAGGGTCCTTTCCGAAAATTGCGGATTTAACCAGAGGGGAACGCACAATGGCTTTTGCAGCAAGTTTAGCATCCTCGTGGGTTTTTGTGCCCGCTACTCTGGCTTCGATAAGTTTTGTAGCTCCTTCTCCGTCCCTGGCCATTTTCTTTGCAAGCTCGGTGAATACATAAATTAGCCCTTCCTCAAAATCATCAAGGCAATCCATACAGGGCTTGATTCCAGACTTGCAGGTGGAGGTAAGAAGTACCATATCGTTCGTGCTCGTATCTCCGTCCACTACGACCATGTTGAAAGTTTTATCCACTGCTATTCTAAGGGCAGAATCCAGGACATCGGCGGGCACATTCGCATCAGTATATGCAAAACACAGCATAGTTCCCATATTGGGTTCTATCATCCCCGAACCTTTAGCAATGGCACCTATCCTGATCCCGCAGTCCATCTCAATAGCGACTTCTTTTACGGCTCTATCCGTGGTCATTATTGCCTTTGCAGCTTTCAGACTGCACTCAGGAGAACTTCCCAACCCCTCAAGGATTTCATGAAGTTGTTCCTCGATCAGGGAGACATCAAGCCTTCTGCCAATTACTCCTGTTGAGGCAACTGCAACCGTGTCAGCCTTAAGGTCAAGTTTTTGGGCAAGCATGGTTGCCATTTCCATAGCATCCAGAAAGCCGTCATCACCTGTAAAGGCGTTGGCGTTGCCGCTATTTGCAATTATGGCCGAAAGACGGTGCTGAGTTTCGATCACCCCTTTACTCAGGATAACCGGGGCTGCTGTCACCTTATTTCTTGTAAACACGCCTGCTGCAGGGCCTTCTGCAAGGATGACAGTCAATCCCATTTTTCCAGCTTTAATCCCGTTTGCGGATACGCCCCTTACTGCACAGATCCCACCTTCTATTTGCTTCATGAAAGACACTCCCTTTCCTCAGAGCTTTGCAAGACCTTGAATAATATCGCCGCGAGTAACAATTCCTACCATGCGGCTGTCCTCAGTTACAGGAAGCCTGTTGATCCTGTGCTTTATCATATGCTCGGAAGCTTCTTCTACAGATGCTTCGGAAGAGATTGTGTGCACATCCTTTTTCATGATCTCTTCTATTTTTGTAGAACCCACGTCAGAAAGCATCTTCTTTGTTTCCTCCCAGCTAAGAAGTTCTCTAATAGGGATCTCTATAACCTCAAAGGGGCTTGGAAGCCAGAGATCTCTTTTTTCGGGCAATATTAACAGTTTCAGCAGGTCTGCTTCACTTATTATGCCCACAAGCTCTTCACCTTCAAGGACAGGTGCTCCACTGACATTATTCTCCTTCAAGATTTTTGCCGCTTCCCGGACCGTATCGTCAGGCTTGCAGAAAACAACGTTTGGGTTCATGACATCTTTTATCTTCATCTAACTGTACCCCTTGAGACAAATCCATTCATTACTTTAATCCGTTACCAGTTATATTTTCTTGCTTGAGCTTTATTTACGGAGCCGCTGCTGGCAGCCAGAGCCCGCGTGTCTCGTCCAGCCCGAACATGAGGTTCATATTCTGGATAGCCTGCCCTGATGCGCCTTTGACCAGGTTATCTATTGCCGAGAGCACAACAACCCTGTTATTTTCCTTATCTGCTTCAAAGCCTACATCGCAGAAGTTAGAACCCCTGACTGTGGTAAGGGAAGGAACTCCTGAAGGGAATCTGACAAACGGCCTGTCCTTGTAAAATTCTTCATAAATTGTCTTTAAATCGTCCGTGGAAAGAGGTTCCTTTGTAAAAAGGTGAGCAGTTGTAAAGATCCCCCTGATAGATGGAATTACATGAGGGGTGAAACTGATATTCCTGAGCTTTCCGTCAAGCGCTGTCAGTTCCTGGACGATTTCAGCCCTATGCCTGTGGGTTGTAAGTTTGTATGGGATGATATTTTCCGCGAGATTCGGGTAATGTGAAGCCTCAGTAGGCGAGATGCCAGCTCCTGAGATTCCTGTCTTGGAATCAAAAATCGCATTGTCGATAAGTCCGGCTGCCGCAAGAGGAGCTGCTGCAAGAGTTGCGCCTGTAGGAAAACATCCGGGATTTGCCGCGAATTTTTCTTTTTTAACTTCTGGATGGAGCTCTACAAGCCCGTAAACGGCATCTCTTGGGTCGCTGTGCTGTATCCCGTAGATTTTTTCAAATTCCGAAGTTTCGAGCCTGTAATCTGCGCTAAGGTCAATAACCCTGGTGTTGCCATCAAGCAATTCAGGGACATAATTCATGGCAGATCCGTGAGGCACTGCAAGAAAAACTACGTCACAACGTTCCCTGATATCTTCAGAATCAGGATTTTCGTACTTGAGGTCCAGGAAACCTTCAAGATGCCTGTGAGTGCTCGTTACGGCCTTTCCTGCAAGACTTCGGGATGTTGCCAGTTCTAGCTTGACATCTGGATGGTTAACAAGCAAGCGAAGGAGTTCTCCTCCTGTGTATCCTGAAGCTCCTATTATTCCAGCCTTGATCATAAGTGTCACTGCTTTTGTAATGCCAATATAAGGTAGTTAAATTTGTTCCTGGAAAAATTAATATAAGCTTTGTATTGTCATTAGTTTATCGTCATGTAATTTATTAATGCAACTATCCCTCTACTCAAAACTGTTAAAAGTCAGGAATTTACTTCGTTTTGTTTCCCTTGGTTAATAGTATCCAATGAGAGAGTAGTGTCCAATGAGAGACCGTTAATTATTCAGAAAGCCTAGTTAACCAGAATTAACCCCAATTATCCAAAAATTTGATTATCTGATATTTTCGTTTATGGTTTTCTATAAAGCGAGTCATATTTTTAATTTTGAATCAGTAGAATTTAAGTTTTTAAATATATAAGTATATTCCATACAGAAGGCTGTGGCTCTTCGCGCCGGAAAGGAAGGATCCACAGGTAAATTATTTTATCTCTAGAGTTTCTCTTACTATAGGAAAATTTGTTATAAATATAGGAAAATTTGTTATACATAGTCTCGAAAGTGACAGGAAGAAAAACATGAACAGGAAAAAGAGAATCTACCTTGCAGGTCCCCTTTTCAGCCATGCCGAACTTGAATATAACCGCAAATTGAGGGATTTGCTGCTCAAGAAAGGCTTTTCGGTTTTTTTGCCCCAGGAAGACGCAGAAGACACTGCATATGAACGCGATAAACAGAGTCAGGAGTATATTTTTAAGAAATGTGCGGGGGGCGTGGACGGTTCGGACATTGTAGTTGCAGTCCTTGACGGGGTGGATGTAGATTCAGGAACAGCCTGGGAGATAGGTTACGCTTATGCAAAAGATATACCTGTAATAGGACTTCGAACTGATTTTCGATCCCTTTCGGACGGGATTGTTAATCTTATGGTAGAAATGGCTATAGTCGCCCTCGCCAGGGATGAAGATGAACTATTAAAAATAATGGATAAACTAAGGTAACTCCTGTCTGGCTTCAAACTATTTTATTTCTAATACAATTTATTATAAGGTTTTGTTAATAGGTTTTCTTAACCTGTTTTAAAAATAACCCTCTTTTTATGAAATTCTTTGCAAAATTCTTTTTATTTAGTGTATAATTATATCTCGATTGAAATGCGTTTTAGAGAAAATCAGCCAAATATATAGATTTATAACGATTATTAGGTAAAATAATTTTAATATAGATTGCCCGACATATTACCTATTGGAGGCGAAAATAGTGACCTTTGTGAAAGGATACACTTTTAAAAAAGTAAAAACTTCACATGGGCCTTATACGTACGTGTCCAGATATGGGAAGCTGGTAAAGGTCGTTCCCTGCGGTCCACATGTGGAGTTCTCTGCAAGATACACCAATGACTTGATCCACCAAATCGAATCAATGGAGTAAACAACAAAAAGTTTTCTAATTTTTTTGATTCGGACCCTTTAAACAAAAGCCCGTTTCCAGACTGATTTTTTTCAGTCTGGCTTTTTTTAAATTAATCCTCTTCTATATATACCTTGGTTTTCTCCTAATTTTTTGTCAACAGTTTTCGGGGTTCGTGTTATTTCAGGTTCCTTCTGGTTTTAGTCCTTCCGGGTTGGTTTTAATATTCGATTACAAGGCATTTTTTTAACTCTATATAAATGAGCTTTAAAAACTGGAAATCAGCAGATTGGTTTGAAATAATAGGGAAATCGATAGACTGATCAGATACGACAGAAAAACCGATCTTGAAACCCTTCATCAGTAGAGGGTTTTAGATATCAATACATTGGCCATCGGTTAAGGAATTATCTTGCC
>DADO01000184.1:0-1445 GCA_002509325.1 Methanosarcina sp. UBA402
GATTTTAGCGAACTACTGAATTTAGTGGAATAACTGCCTCTAAGGTAAGCCTGAGAATCTTAAATTAGGATTTTGACATAAAAACCTATTCTTTTTTCCGGCTTTATGGATATCTCCTGAATTATTACGTCCCTATAACCTTTAGAATATGCATCGGCAGGTAAAATGGATCTATCAACTTTACACGTTTCAATTCGATGAATCTCTATTTTGTTCAATTTTGATTTAGATTTCTTGCCCTATGAAAACCGTCTTTTTTGTCGCTCTTTTTCAGAAGATATGTCATTATTCTTCTTTTTAGAGCCACGAATCTTAGGTTTGCTTTGTTCACCTTTGAGTAAGTTGATTTCGTCTCGAAGCTTTTGGTTCTCTGCCTTGAGGAATTCAGTCTCTTCGTTCTGCATTTCAATGACAGAAAATAGAAGGCGAAATGCTCTAGCATATCTTTCAGCTTTATTTCATCAGGGTTGATGTCCACTGAAGCCAGTAATTGTTTTAAAGCTTCGTGTTCCATTTTTACTCCAAAATATGATAAGGGAAAATGGAACAGCTATTATATTTTTCCTGTGATTGAAAACCCATCAAATTTGAAGAGGATACGAAAATAATTTTAAAAAACATTTTACTAACATTAATAACCTAATTTCTCCATTTCTTTAAGCAATACTGCACTGAAATCCGTGAAATACTGGATTCCCCCAGTCCATGCCGCGAGCATCATGGCATCGGTGATTTCGGCTCTTGTGGCTCCTAATTTATGAAGCCTTTCCAGAATTTTGACTGCACTCTGGATATTGTTGCCAGAACAGGCTATAGCAAAGACCATGAGATGCTTCTGTTTTGTAGAAAGCCCACCTTCCCTTTCATCCCACACGGCTTTATAAAAGCCTGCTAATCCTTCGGCAAAGTCTTCATTTATCTGTCCTGCATACACAATAGATCTGGGCAAAAAGCCCTTTAATTCCCTGATTTCTTTAGCAGCTTTCTCCATAATTATCATATGTTATAAGCCAAGATCAGATATAATTGTATCTTATCAGAAAAATTGCAGAACAGATGAAGAGATAAAAAGTGAACTACCACCGAGCTANNCATCAAATTTGAAGAGGATACGAATAAACGTCTCTGTAGAGTTGACAAAATATAAACCTGTTGATATGGATTTTATTCTTGAAAAGTTAGAAAAATAATACTACTTTTCAATAAAATTTTTTCCTCACAAAACGCTCATTCTGCCTGCGAATTATATAGTTTTCCTGAAAATAACCTGTTATCCTGAATGCACATTTTTTACAGGTTACAATTTTTCATAATTCTTTGCTCATCAGCTTAATAGCTAATGGTATTTAAAAAATAACAAATATCTTAATACATAAAACAGCGTTGAAATCGTAATGCTCAGCCGCAGTAACTAAAATAGAAAAAAATATGAAAATTAAAATTAT
>DADO01000184.1:1701-22121 GCA_002509325.1 Methanosarcina sp. UBA402
CCTTAGCTCTCAGAAGCCTTAGCTTTCAGAAGCCTTAGAATTTTTCTTCTATAACTTCGCCCCTTGGTTCCTTCTCCTTAAAGATCTGCCCTTCGAAACAATAGACTTCTGCTCCTTTAACCCAGGCGTCCGGAGAAAGGCCTGCTTTCATGCAGGTGTGGCTCAGAAAATCTATAGAATCCATATTATTCTCAGGAGCGACTTGAGGAAGCAGCAGTCCCTGGTAGTAGCCCTGTTTTACGATGAGCCCATGTTTGCCGATCTCTATCTTGTCTGGAAGTTCTTTTGGAGGAGCATTGATCTTTTCAGGTTGAGTCAGAATCGTAACTTCAACGACTATCCTTTCCAGTTCTTCTTTCTCAACAGGCGGAAAGCGCGGGTCGCGGACTGCTGCAGAAATTGCTGAGTCCAGAATTGCTTCCTTAAGAGTTGAGTCAGGGTAAGGGTGCCCTATACAGCCTCTCAACAGTCCTTCCTCACTCAACGTGACAAAAACACCTCTCTTCTCCCCAAAAACCGGCGAAAGCTCAAAACCCAGTTCCTGAGGTTCTGGGAGTCTTTCTTCAGATAAGAACGATTCGATTGTTTTCCTTGCAAGTTTGACTGCAACGCTGCCTTCAATGTCTGTAAGCATGTTTGAACACACCTCAATATTATTTTGTATTCTAGCCTGTAAATCTTAACAGCATTACCAGCATTAACCCATAAATATTACCGGCATTAGTCCTTCAATATTACCAGCACTAGCCTGTAAACATTACCAGTATTACCAGCATTAGCTGCAAATGCCAGCTAAATATCAGTTACCTGTTAGTATGACATTGCCTTGTTAGCATGATATTACCTATTAGTATGATAATAATGTAAGTGGAAGCTAGTATAAACAGCATGTTTATCGGAGCTGGTAAAGTACATTTCTGGAACTTCACTTTTGGGAGAACAGAAGAAGAGTCGCACAGAGGGTAAAAATAAGAAAAAGTATTCTTAAAGAGGTAAATTTAAGAATTCGACAGAAAAGACTGCCGAATTGAAAATTCACTATTACCAATACCTAACTTACAGAAAGCAGAACGATTAAAGTTTCTTAGCTTCCTGATATCTTTTAGCTGCAGCCTTCAGAGCCTCGACGCCTGGAAGCTTTACCCCTGAGAGATAATCAATCAATGCCCCACCGCCTGTGCTGATGTGAGAGAAACGGTGTGCAAGCCCGAGATGATCGACTTCTGCTGAGATGTGCCCGCCTCCAATGATTGAGAACTCAGATTTCGTGGCAGCTTTTATAATTTCATGCGTTCCGAGGGCAAAATCATCAATTTCAGAAACCCCTGCCGGACCGTTTAAGATAACGGTTTTTGCTTTTTCGATTTCACTGGTATAGTCCACAATGGTTTCAAGCCCAATGTCATTTATAGGGAGAGAATCAGAATTGAGTTCTGAGACAGGTACTTCGACCCGCTTCTTATTATCGTTCAAAGCCGCGTCTCTTGGGAGACCAACTTTATCTTTAAACTTAGCAAGCAGTTCTTTTGCTTTTTCGATCTGATCTTCATATCCCTGGGATTTGATAAAGTCCAGATTCACTTTTCCTATATTTACGCCGGATGCGGCAAGGGCAACATTTGCCACTATCCCGGTCAGGAGTACCCGGTCAGCTCCTCCGCTTGAGAGCACATTTTCCGCCACATTGAGCGAGTCATCCACTTTTGCTCCTCCAAGCACGAAAATTGTTGGCCTTTGACCTCCTTTAATTCCTCTGTCCAGAGAGGTGAGTTCCTTTTCCATAACCCTCCCGGCTCCGGTCGGAAGAACCTCAGTAAATCCGACTACGGAAAGGTGAGACCTGTGAGACACAGCAAAGGCATCATTGAGGAAGATGTCCACAAAGGGTGCCAGTTTTTTAACCGGAAACGTGTTGGCCTGTTCTTCTGAAGGTCTTTCCAGGCTCTCTTCAGAATAGAACCTTACATTTTCGAGCAGGATGATATCCCCGTTTTCCATCGAAGCAATCCTGGTCTTTGCATAAGTTCCGAAAATATCATCTACATAGAGGACCTGCTTGCCCAGATATTTGGACATCAGTTGAGCATGGGGCTTCATTGTAGTGAAGTCCTTTTTTCCGGGCCTGCTCTGGTGCGCAAGCAAAACAACTTTTGCGTCTTCAAGGTCCTTCAAGGTGGCAATATGGCTTCGGATCCGCATATCATCCAGAATATTACCCTGCGGATCCATAGGAGAGTTCAGGTCAACCCTTACAAGAATTGTCTTTCCATGTGTGTCAAAATCATCGATTGTAAGAAAATTTCTAGAAGTCATACCCTCAGCGCACCTCTGTGAATAAAATTTTATATATATTGAAGAATGAAATTTAAAGGTAAATTTTAGAGTTTTTTTTCTTCATCAAATTCTTCATCAAATAATGGTTACCTTTGTCATGGGATTTTTTCCATAAATAAGTTTGTTTGCATGCAGGTCTAATGAAATGGATTACGAATTTTATATAAAAATCAGAAGCAAAAAATAACTATATAATTTAAGAATATAGTGGATGACAATGTAAAATATTAAAATGGGTAGAAAGGGACGACATATGAAAAAAAACAACTGTAGAGACTTTGAAGAAAGAATTAAAATGATGGTAGAGGCAGGATATACAACTGTTGGAAGAGAGATAATTAAATGCACCCGCTGCCCGCTCCATAAAAATGCAATCAGGAGAGTTATAGGAAAAGGATCCTGTAATCCGAAAGTTTTCTTTATGGGCGAAGCCCCCGGAAAAAGCGAAAATGAAACCGGAATTCCGTTCTACGGAAGGGCAGGAAAAGAACTGGATAAAATGGTCGAGTACATGGGGCTCTCAGAAGAAGACTGGTTCGTAACAAATACCGTCAAATGCCGCCCTCCGGAAAACCGAAATCCAAGGGTAAACGAGATCGAATGCTGCAAACCCTTCCTTGCTGCCCAGATAACCCTGCTTAACCCTAAAATCATAATTCTTTTAGGCAACACAGCTGAAAAGGCGTACTGCCCGGAAAGAAAACTCGATTGGGGAATCCCTGTAGAACACGAAGGAAGAACAATCCTGAAACTCTATCACCCTGCAGCCCTGATTTACACATCCTCAAGGAAAGAGATCCAGCGTGCTTTCATTGACAAAAACCGGAATCTATGGAGCTGAATACTCCGAATAGAATCCTTACTCTTAAGGATTAATATTGATTGGCTCTGTAGAATTTCTCTGAAATAATGAATTTTCATAAATTTGAATTGAGTAGTATGATCTGGATATGCTTACTTTTTTCAGCCTCTTTCACCTGATATAGATAGGTTTTCTACAGAGCCATGCAGATACGAATTATATAAAGGCGAACGCATTTACATTCTATTTCTTAAATTACACATTATCTACTCAAAGTAACCTGCTCTTAAATCAACTGTAACTCAGCTTGCTTTTGAGAGACTGAAAGAATATATCCATCTAACACATTAATTATTATTTTATGCCTGTAGAAACAAGAGAAATCTCAGTTATTGGTAAAGAAGATTGCGGAATTGTTAACATTACTGAAATAGTATCAGAAAAGGCTCAAAAATCAAAAATAAGAAATGGGACAATTACAATCTTCTGCATTGGGTCAACTGGAGCAATAACCACAATGGAATTTGAGTCAAATCTCTCTAAAGACGTGGCAGAAACTCTTGATAAGTTAATTCCTCTAAATAAGGATTATCATCATCATGAGACTTGGGGAGATTACAATGGAGGGTCTCATTTAAGATCGCTGCTCATTGGCCCAAGTCTTACAGTTCCTGTGGTTGAAAAAAGATTAACACTTGGAATATGGCAGCAAATTGTGTACATAAATTTTGATAGAACTGAAAAGGTAAGAAAAATAGTACTGCAGATTATAGGAGAATTTTAAAAAACTTAATTTCTTTCATCTTCGTTGAAGACTGATCTTCGACCTTCTGGGCAAGAAATGCGATTACCTTTTGAGATATTAGAAACTGCATTTTTCAGTATTTGTTATTATTCAGATTTTGGATAACTTCTTTACCCTGGCCTGTCGTTTCAAGCTCTCTTTAATGTTTCGTTATGCCTTTCTAAATCTTCTCTAATGCACAACTGTGTAAGTTTGGTGAGGTATGGAGCTTTCAATAGTCCAACTTTTAAAGATTAAATCTTTTGACTCTTGTAGAATTCCTCTGAAATAATGATTTTTCCATAAATTTGAACAGAATAGTCTGATCTGGATTATACTTATCTCTTTTCAGTCTCTTTCACCTGATGTAGATAGGTTTTCTACAGAGCTTATCAATTCATAAATTATAAATATCTAGATCCTTACTTTAATACTGGGATTATTGGGATTTGCATGACGGTCAAGGATGGGTATACAGATTAATGAACGCCTGGAACTCAGACGCCTTAACGTCTCATACTAATATTCATAAATAGATAAATATCATTTAATCACTCTATAGTTTACAGAGGAGGACTCTTTGGGAGAGGTAGTATGATAATAGTAACAACGTCGTCTGATGTATTTTCGTGTTCTGATGACAAGGAAATCTGGAAATTCAAATCAACTACCAGGAGTAAAAAGAGAATATTGGATTAAAGATGGTTGAGGAAGGTTTTTTTATAAGAGCAAAAAGGGAAGAGACCGGGGTTGAATATGCCGGAACTTACGCATTTTGTTGTGGGGTTGTCCCCCAAAAAGCGGTTGTAAGGTACTGCGACGGAAAATCTTTGTTATAGTGCCTTACAGGGAAAGTTCAGAAACTGTAAACATTGAAATCCAGTAAACCCAGCAAAAAGCCGGAGTAACAAATCGTTATCGAAGTATAATATTATTAAAATTATTAACTTACTTATTTATTACTACCGCTGATTGAGCTTTTAAATTTAAAGAAAGTGGATAAGAGGGAGGGAAAATGCATCCAGTAATCGACTATAAAAAGTGCACCGGGGCTCTTGCCTGCTACGAAGTTTGCCCTGCAGAAGTTTTTGATGTTGGAGATATAGATCGGGTAAAAAGGGCAGTTGTAGCCCGCCCCGAAAACTGCATAGAGTGTGAGCAGTGCGTGGAAGCCTGTCCGAAAGATGCTATTGAACTAGTTGAAGATTGAGTCCGAAATCTCCTGCCGGTAATTGCTAGGAGCATTATACAGGCGCTGGTCAAAGTTCGTCAAAATCACAGACCAGTTACAGACTTTAAGGTTCTGAATACAGCTTCTAAAAGGCACCTGATGCCACGTGCTTACTAGAAGCCATTTGTTCATAATCTCCATGACCCTGAGGCTTTTCAGTCCTGATCATGGCCCTCAATCACGACATAACCTGTATAGGCTGGGAGAGCTTCCTGATTATTGTATTTTTTGTCGGAGGGGATATGCTCATTATTTTTTCTTGGCCCTTCAGGAAAGGAAATTACCCACCCCGAAAGGCTCTTTGTGCAGTTCTTATAATTTATAAAATGTTCATCTGATTCTCATTATAATACATTCCCAAAAGTTCCAGTACCATGAAGTGGGTGATTCTGTTTTTTCGTTGGTGAGCTTAGCCAGCCTCCTTTCAGGAGAGGAGGACGAAGAAGAATCAGCATCTGAAGAATCAGCATCTGAAGAATCAGCATCTGAAGAATCATCATTAACTGAAGCGTCATCAGCAACTGAAGTATTTTTGAAAGCAAGACTTCCCTGGTTAGACGAGTCTGTCCCGCTGATGATTTGCTCAAGCGTAAATTCTCCTAATTTGTCTCCGACATTGAGAGTTCTGGCATTTGCATAATCAATAAGCCAGATTCCGTCAATCCAGATGACACTTGTTTCTGTACCCACGAATAACTGTTTGACATGGACTTTCATGACAACAATATCGTTTTCGCCCTGAATATTGTCAAGGGTGACAGTCCATGTATTGTTGCTATCAGTACCAACTAAGATATTTTGATCGGCGACACATTGTCCGTCCTTTGTGAACTCAAGCCAGACATTCTCACTGTCAATATCGATCTCCATGACCTCTAGAGCATAACCATGCCCAAGGTCAATTTTTTCTCCGGGTTTTAAAGTGTGCGTTTCATTACTGTCAAGAACCAAATTAGCAAGCTTGTTAACATGAGATTGACATATTGAACCATTACTGGCAAGCAACGGAACATATGTATCTCCAAATAAATCGATTACCGGATATTGTTCATTGGACCAGCTGCTGCATTCATAATGAGTGCCGACAACGTTACAAATGCTGGTTCCATTGCTAACATTGTCTGCTGCACTTGCGATGCCTGCTGCAACTGCAATTAAGACAGTGAGAGTAGCAAGTGAAACTACTGTATATTTCTTCATTCTGTTCTTTCCTCCGTATTTTTATGAAATATTTAGATATTTTTTTGGGATCTTCAAAATCTAGCATAGCTTCCGCTAACAGTTGACTGCTATCGGTTAAAAACCTGGGAAATTTTAGGTGTCTTTCCAGGGTCCCAAACGTTTTAAATTATTGCTAGACTAATAAAAACGTAAAGTAAGGAAATTGTATTTTTGTTTCTTGTACTCTGTGGCATTTGATGTGTATTTGAGGTGTTTGTGGGATCGATTTTTATTTGAAATGATTTTGCCCCGGAATACACTCTGAAATGATTTTGCTTCGGAATATACTCTGAAATGTATTTCATTTATTCAGATTTTTACAATCCAAACAATCAAATCAAGAAGTAGAGGAGATATTCGCCTCCTCAACTCCTTCTATTGTTTTGAGTATATCTCCTGCAGCGGTTCTGACGTTCCAATATTCTTCCATATCCATGGTGATCCGGCGCAAACCCTCGACAGCTTCAGGTCCTCCAAGTTCCCCAAGAGCCCGGACCTCTGCAGCCCGGACATTCCTTTCCCTTTCGGTCTCAAGAGCTTTGAGAAGAGGTTCAACAGCTCTCTGATCTCCAAGTTTTCCCAGGCCCCCTGCAGCAATTTGCCTTACTCTATAGTTTTCATCTCCAAGTAAAGAAATCATAGAGTCAACTGCTTGAAGGTCTCCAATTTCTACAAAGGAATATACAATTTGCTTTCTTACCTGCCAGTTCTTATCTTCAAGGGCGGCAATAAGAAAGTCCACAGCCTCAGGATCTCCAATTCTTCCCAGAGCCTCAACAGCCGCAATCCGGAGGTTCTGGTTATTATCTTGAAGGAGCCCTTCAAGGTAAGGGATTGATTCTTTGCTCTTTATACGTCCAAGAGAGCCAACAGCGGCTTCCTTTACCTCAGGCTCACTATCCTCAAGAGCACTGATCAGGGGTTGCTCGGATTGGGCAGTTTCCTCAGGCTCTTTAAAAAAGCCCAGGGTGAAAGCGGCTTCTTTCCGCACTTCCGGAGCTCCATCATCCAGCATTTCAACCAGGTAGGGGACAGCAGCAGGATCCTGATGATATTCAAATACAGCTACAGCGTTGGCCCGGGTTGTAGGATCTCTGCTGTCTAGCAGTTTAATGACTTTCCCAAAAACCTGTTCACTTTCAAAGTTGCCAAGCATACTGGCCACCGAAGGCCCCAGCTCTTTATCACCTAATAGGCTCAGAAGGGTGTCAATAGCTCTCGGATCTCCAATTTCTCTAAGGGCACTAGCAATTTTCCAGCGGGCATCGTAGTAATTACCGTTCAGAACTTCGCAAATGGGTTCAACAGCCCTGGGATCCCTCAATGCTCCAAGAGAACTCACCGCACTGAGAACTACGCCTTCATTTTCATCCTTTAAAAGTTCAATTAGGGGCTCAACAGCTTCAGCGGCTCCAAGGCTACCAAGCGAAAATGTTGCATTCATACGAACCTCAGGAGAGGGATCGTCCAGAACTTCGATAAGAGAGTCTACAGCTTTTTTATCTCCTATTTCTCCGAGAGCACGAGCAGCAAGGCTGCGCACCTGCGGATTATCATCTTTTAAAGCTTTTATTAAAGAGTCCACTGCAGGTTCCCCGATATCTACAAGTGCATAAACTGAAGCATAACTTACATTCTGATCCTTATCCCCAAGACTATGGGTCAATTTCTTCACCCTTGCCTCAAGAGGATCCTGGCCAAGGCAACCGGCACAGATTCCGGAAAGCAAAAGCAAGAGAATCAAAAGCTTTGCATGCCTGCAACTGAAAAGTTCATTTAGCTTTGTCATACGCGTCACCTGCTCTCCTCCCTGGGAGGAATTAGTAATTCAGCAGAAGCCACCTGATCCTTCCACGTTGAAGTCACATTAATCAGAAAACGGTCTTCACTTTCTCCAATTACTACATTCTGAACGGGCATGTAGGACTTTCCTGAGGGCTCTCCATGTGCGATTTCCACAATTGCATAGGGATAATCCGGCCAGGACCACAGAGCAACCTTGTCATTATTACTCACATCATAAGTTCTGGAAGAGGTAAATCCCAGCTCCCCTGTCCTCTCGTCTATCACTGTCAGGTTCGTGGACACGTCTAATGCATTGCCTAACCCTTTGTTAATCAGGTAGCCGTAGATCCTGTAAATGTCAGAAGTATTCCTGCTCTCAGTTTCATATTCCAGCTTAAGGTGGATTTCTGGAAGCGGGATCTGTACAAGATAGGTGCCTTCGTCCAGAAGCCTGCTGTTCTCAATAACCTTTACATTTACCGGATATTTTCCTGGAAGCTCATACCCTAACCATACACTAACCGAATTATTTCCTGGAAGAAGATGAATCGGCTTCTGAAGCGAAACAAATTTGGCATCCCATGGATCCACGGAATCATTGGAAATAATCAGCCTTGATGTAGAACGAGCTTCTCCATTTTTGTCCACAAAAGCATTTTCGACCTCAAGCCACACATCAACAGGCTTTGAACCATTGTTCTGGAGCACTATGTCCAGCTTTCCCGACTCCCTAACCCCAACAGAGGAGGCATTCATATCGACGATTTTCACATCAGCCCCACTTCCATAATACCATAAAATTCCCAGAGCCAGGATCAGTAAGGCAGCTGAAATGGAAATTAAAGTACTTTTCTTCATTTACTCCCCCACCATCCCTGTATCCTTCATCTCCACATCCTTCATCCCCGCATTATCATTAAGCTCATCAGCGATCGAAATGCAGTTGGTAAGCCCGTACTTATTCTTTGTTATTATACTCCTTCTTTCCAGGTTCATAAGAACTCGGGAAACCTTGGCTTTGGAAAAATCAAGGGAATTCACGAGCTCATTCTGGAGCATTCTTCCTCCATTTGCTGCGATCAATTCAACAGCTTTTTTTTCATCTCCTTCAAGGGCACGTAAAAGAACATCCGTAGGACTAATATTAGGCCTGTCGGGTTGGAATGTCTCAAGATGGATGTTCTCAGGGGAGACCTCAAATCTCCTCTCAAGAACCTCAAATTTTTTCTCCCCGGCTTCTTCTGCCGCAAGATTGAGAGCTTTTATCTGGGCTGCAGAGTCCGTTACTGAGAAAACCGAATCCTGAAGTCCTGAAGACCAGAGGATCTGAGCTAGAGCCAGCCCTCCAAGAAACCCTGAAAATAGAAGAATATACGCTTCTTTTACTGTATACACATACGGAATATCCACAACCCTGAACGTGTCTCCTTCAAGCTGAATCACCACCGGCGTGTCTTCAAGAAGGAGATTAATGGCAATAATGCTTGATAAGAGCAGGATACCAACAGCCAGCACGAATCTTTTCCGTCTCTGGATCGTACTATCACCTCATTTACTACCTCCAGTATGTACGAAACAACTGTTATATTTTTAGTTTGACCTGAACCCGAGACGTCTCAGAATTCTGAGACCACCGGCAGCAGATAACGAAATATTTTTTGGGCTAACATATTAAAAAATAAGAGAATATACCGGGCATGGGCTGAAGAATAGGTTGAAATATGAATGAACAGGGCAGAGAAACAAGCTAAAGCTCGGATAAACAGGCAGGCTAAAAATAGTTATACCTTAAACGTGAAAACAAACAGAGAATGGAAAAGCCATCAGTCCTATCAGCTTTTCTTCAACTTAAGCCTCATGTCTACCGCAAGAATCCCTTTTCCTTTTTCAAAGACCATCAAGGGATTAACTTCAAACTCCTCGATTTCCGGAAAATCACAGACAAGCTTCGAAACCCTGAGAATTACATCCACAAGCGAATCAATATCTGAAGGCTTTGCGCCCCGGATTCCTGCAAGGAGCGGATAGGTCTTAATCCCTTTAATCATTTCTCTTGCCTCTCTTTCGTCAAGAGGAGCTATGGCAAACCTGACATCCTTGACGATTTCCACATAAACACCGCCAAGCCCGAACATCAGCATTGGACCGAAAGTAGGGTCGCGAATCATTCCGATAATTACTTCTCTGCCGCCTGAGAGCATGGGCTGAAGCTGTACACCATCAAGAAACGCATCCGGCAGTTTCTTTGGGATGCTTTCCATCATTTCCTGATAGGCTGCTTTCACTTCTGCAGCATTTTGAAGAGAGAGTTTGATTCCTCCAACGTCGGATTTATGGGAAATCTGAGGAGAAACGACCTTCATAACCAGAGGATAATCCATCTCTTCTGCAGCGCTCATAGCTTCTTCTGCAGTTTTTGCAAAGACAGTCTTTACTACAGGAATGCCGTAAGCTTTCAGAATGTCAAAAGCTTCAAGGCCAAGGATGTACCGACTTTTTATTCTGGCAGCCTCAAAAACCCTGACTGCTAACTCTCTATCTGGCCCGGTTGTTCGTGGGATAGTGTCTACCTGCTTCATAATCATATGACATCTTAAGAGCAGTTATTCTTTAAGGGTATTAATTTTGTGATAATACAGGTTCCAGTTCTGGATGGCTGAAAAAACAATTCTCAAAAATAAGAGAAAACGTGGAAAAACAGAAGAAAATAATAGAAAATAAATTCTTAATAGCAAAGATGACTTCATCAAAAAAACACTGGTTAAACATTTCAACGAAAAATACTAGTTAAGCGCTTCAACAAAAAACTGGTTAAACGCTTCAACAAAAATATTGTTAAACCTAAAAATAGGAAAAGGTAAAGGAGAAATCTCCTTTACGATCAGACAGGTACGGAACTGCGTAGTTTAGCTTCGGTCTCAACAATTTCCTTTGTATCCCTTGCAATGGTAAGTTCTTCATTGGTTGGGATAATAAATACCCTTACCTTCGAATCTGGAGTACTGATATCGACTTCCTGACCTCTGATCTTGTTCTTTTCATCATCGATCTTTATGCCAAGGCCATCAAGACCAGTAAGGATTCTCTTCCTGATGCTTGCGCTGTTTTCTCCAATACCTGCGGTAAAGACTATTGCATCTGCACCATTAAGCACGGCTGAATACTCACCAATCACCTTCTTAATCTTGTATGTGAACACTTCAAGGGCAAGCTCGGCTCTCTCGTTGCCGTGGGTGGCTGCTTCATCCAGATCTCTGAAGTCATTGCTGATCCCGGAAACTCCAAGCACACCGGACTTCTTGTTCATAAGGGTGTCGATCTCTCTGCTTGACAGTCCTTCTTTCTCCATGACGAAGGGAATGACTGCAGGGTCAATGGATCCACATCTGGTACCCATTGCAACACCTTCAAGCGGAGTAAAGCCCATTGTGGTCTCAACGGATTTTCCGCCGTTAACAGCGGTAATGCTTGAACCGTTTCCAAGGTGGCAGGTGATAATCTTGGTTTCCTCTATTGGCTTTCCGAGCATAGCGGCAGCCCTTCTGGCAACGTACATGTGAGAGGTGCCGTGGAAGCCGTATTTCCTAACTCCATATTTTTCGTACAGGTCATACGGTAGAGCGTACATGTAGGCATATTTGGGTATTGTCTGGTGGAATGCTGTGTCAAAAACAGCAACCATCGGCGTGCCAGGCATGATTTCTGCACAAGCCTCGATTCCCATCATGTTTGGAGGGTTATGCAGAGGAGCCAAATCAAAACAGTCTTTAATGGCCTTTTCTACACCCTCGTTGATCAGAGCAGAACTGGTGAACATTTCCCCACCATGCACGACTCTGTGTCCGACTGAATTAATTTCTGCCATGTCCTTAATGACTCCGAATTCCGAGTCAGTAAGAGCCTTAACTACCTCCTCAAGAGCTACCTTGTGGGAGGGCAGGTCAACCTGTTTTTCCAGCTTTTTGCCATCGAACCTTTTCTGGGTAATGATCGAGTTATCGATACCAATCCTCTCACAGAGCCCAACTGCAAGAGGGGATTCATTGTTCATATCAATTAATTGATATTTTAGGGATGAACTTCCTGCGTTTATTACCAGTACCTTCATGTGTAAACCCCAGTTCATACATTGCTTTTAATTTACATTTATATTTATGAAGAATATTTTATGTATGAAAATTAATAAAAAGCTTCCTAAAACGTTCGCAAATATAGAAACGTTGAGATTATTTTTTGTCCTGTGCTGCGGCCTGGACGCAGGTAATTGCAACGGCACCGACAATGTCTTCGTCGCTGCAGCCTCGGGACAGGTCATTAATTGGCTTGGCAAGTCCCTGGGTGATAGGACCATAAGCTTCAGCCTTTGCAAGCCTCTGGGCAATCTTGTATGCGATGTTTCCAGCATTAAGATCAGGGAATATAAAGACATTGGCCTTGCCTGCAACAGGGCTTCCCGGAGCTTTTGAAGCTGCAACACTGGGAACGATTGCGGCGTCTACCTGGAGTTCACCATCTATTGCTATATCAGGGGCGAGTTCCTGTGCACGCTTTGTGGCAGCAATTGTCGCCTCGGTCAGAGGGCTCTTGGCGCTTCCTTTGGTGGAATAAGAAAGCATTGCAACTTTTGGTTCGTCCTGAACCAGCAGCTCAAAGGTTTTTGCAGAACTTACAGCAATGTGCGCAACTTCTTCGGGGCTGGGCATTTCGACCATACCTGAATCAGCAAAGAGGAATGTACCGTTAGACCCATATTCACAATCAGGTACAGCAATAATGAAAAAAGCAGATGCGATAGCTGAACCTGGCGCGGTTTTTACGATCTGGACAGCGGGTCTAAGTGTGTCTGAAGAAGAGTGAACAGCACCTGATACTACACCGTCAACTTCACCGAGTTTGGCCATCATAACAGCGAAGTAAACGTAATCTTTCATGATTTCGGCTGCACTTTCGAGTGTGACACCCTTATGTTTTCTCAGTTCGTAGAATGCCTGAACATATTCATCTTTTTTCTCATATGTTTCAGGATTTACAATCTTTGCTTTTGAGAGATCAAGATCCCCTGCAAGAGCCTTGATATCATCCTCATCGCCTACGAGAACAATATTTGCAATTCCTCTTTCGAGGGTTTTGGCAGCTGCCTGGAGAACTCTTATATCGGTAGTTTCAGGTAAAGCGATTGTCTTATTGAGTTTTTTTGCTCTTTCACTAATCTTTTCTAAAAATGTTACCAATCAACCAACCTCCTATATAATTAAAGTACTTTAAGTTAGCTGGGTCTTGATATATAAATTTACGTAAAATGGATACTGATATATATAAAAGTAAAAAATATATATTTCGAACTATCTAAACATTTTTCAACACAGGTTGTCCCTTAATGATACATAACGATCATAAATAACGATCATAATGATCTGGATTATTTATATATCAGTCTGGATTATTTATATATCAGGTATGTAATACTTAAGGATATTATTACTGAATATAAATGATAAATTAATATAAAAGAATTCCGGAATGATTTAATGAAGATACTGGGAATTTCAGGCAGCCCGCGAAAGGGCCAGAATTGTGAGAAAATGATAGGAGCAGTCCTTGAAGCTGCAAAAGAAAGAGGTATTGAAACTGATTCAGTTTTTATTTCCACTTCAGAAGTTAGCCCCTGCAAAGCGTGCGGAGCCTGCAGGGAAAAAGATTCCTGTGTAATTGAAGATGATATGGAAGAAATTTACGAGAAAATGAGAACTTCTGACGGTATAATCGTGGCGTCTCCGGTGTATATGGGGAATTTCCCTGCCCAGCTCAAAGCCCTTTTTGACCGAAGCGTTCTTCTCCGCCGTAAAGATTTTGCGCTTAAAAATAAAGTTGGAGCAGCTCTTTCTGTCGGAGGTTCAAGAAACGGAGGGCAGGAAAAGACTATTCAGTCAATCCACGATTGGATGCACATTCACGGGATGATAGTCGTTGGGGACAATGCTCATTTTGGTGGAATTACCTGGAATCCTGTGGAAGAAGATACTGTTGGAATGCAGACTGTGCTTGAGACCGCAAAAAAGCTCTTTGATGTGCTGGAGCTTCTCGAGAAAAAATGACGGATTTAAAGAATATAAAACTAAAAAGAATAAAACTAAGAAGTTGTTAATGAGTTTGTCCAGATTTCAGCCCAGAATCTGAAACATACTTTTTTCCGATGAAGAAAAAAATCCTCAAGATTCAACTCGATTGTCGCTAAATTTGCCTACTGAATGGGCCGGTAATGTATACTTATTAACCTTTTACAATGTAGACATTTACGGCCTTTTACAATGTAGACTTATTAACCTTTTACAATGTAGACATTTACGGCCTTTTACAATGTAGACATTTACGGCCTTTTACAATGTATACTTATTAACCTTTTACAATGTAGACATTTACGACCTTTTGCAATGTGGACATTTACGACCTTTTACAATGTGGACATTTACAATCTCTTACAATGGATACTTGCAGCATACTCAGCAACACTTGCAGTATCCTCCACAACAATAGCTTTTTACAGGGTGATACATTATAATAATAGAGAAATAATATAATAATGAGGAAAATAATATAACAATAATGGGTAAGAGTACAGTAATAGCGGATAAGAATACAATACAATAGTAATTGGGAGTGAATACAAAGATTAAACTAAGCAACGTATTTGCTTATGAATCAAAATTTCAAGGATGGCTGCACTCTGGCAGATAACAAATTTTAGATGTTTGAGGAGAAAAGTTGATGGGCTTTATATCTAATTTATTTGGTAAAGATGAAACTCAAAAATTTTTAGACGCATGTAAATTTGGGCAGACTGAGAATGTAGAAAAAATTTTGAAAAGAAATAAAGTTGAGATTAACTCACGGGACGCATATGGTAATGCAGCTTTGATTTGTGCGGCAAATAAAGGATATAGAGATATTGTAGAACTGCTTATTGAAGGCGGGGCTGATCTCAATATTCAGGAAGAAAATGGCGATACTGCTTTAGCTGCTGCGGCAAAGATAGAACGCGGTGATATTGTTGATTTGCTCATCAAAAGTGGTGCCGACCTAAATATTCAAGATAAAAATGGTGAGACTGCTTTGAAGTTTGGGGTAAAAGTAGGATACAGGAATATCGCTGAACTGCTTATTGAAGGTGGTACCGATCTCAACATTCAGGACAGGAATGGAGAAACAGCTTTGATTTGTGCCGCAGACAGGGCTCATGAGGAAATTGTTAAGCTGCTCATTAAAGGTGGTGCCGACCTCAATCTTCGAGACAAAAAACATAACACAGCTTTGAATGCTGCAGCAAAAATAGGGCATAAAAATATTGTTGAGTTACTTGTCAGAGTTGGAGCTGACCTTGATTCTCAGGACAAAAATGGTAAAACTGCTTTGATTCATGCCGCAGATAGAGGATACACGGATATTGCAAAGTTGTTTATTGAGAAAGGTGTAGATCTCAATATTCAAGATGAACATGGGCTTACTGCTTTGATGTTCTCAGCACAAACCGGGCATAAAGATGTTCTTGAGTTGCTTATTGAAGGTGGTGCCGATCTCCATATTCAAGACGAAAATAATAATACTGCTCTGGAAATTGCGGCAGAAATGGGGTTCAACGAGATTGTTGATTTGCTTATTGAAGCTGGCGCAGGTCCCAGGTCTTGATTTATCCGGAAGACTAATTAGGGAAATCCGTTAGAAAAATTAAAAAGGGTTGAAGGAAGTAGATTTGAAAGTCTCGTATAATTGATATATCATCGTGACAATCCTTATTGCTATGAATAGCAGCAAATCCGAAAGTTCAGCTTCACCTTTCCACTTAGCTGACCGCGCAGCCCGTGAAAAGGCGCTTGCGGGAAAGATTACTTCTACTTATGAATCCGCTACTTTTTCAAGCCCGGTTCTTGACCAGTTCAGGGGCCTTATGCCCAATTACAACAAACGGCTCTCGCCTGACAGAGACCTGGGACTTTCTTCTTCTGGCCATCTCCGCCTGAGTCCGGAAACTCTTCCAAGGCTAGTTTCCAGCTCCTATATCGGGATCAGACCTGCTGCTCTTACGGAATCCGTGTTTGAAAGCCCAAAAGAGCCTGCAGGAAAAGGATTTGAAATCACACCTGACCTGCCTGGAAGGATGCTGACAGGGGCAAGACTGTGCTCTCTCAGTGCAGATCTTCCTATGGCTCCTCTTGCGAGTAGGCTTATAACGCTCAGGCAGGCTGAGGACGGAAAGGAAGCTGAGAAGGATAGGGAATACAGAAAGGGTTGAAAGGATAGGGAAACTATATTCTCTATTTTTATTTCAGTCGAATCCCCGCTAGCTTGCTGCGGGGATGGAAAACTTCCCCGGTAACCGTTAATGGTAGAATGATTATACGCGCTTAATGAGAATATTCTTCTTATCTCGGCTTTTCATCCTGGTAGAGATATTTCCTTTCTGAATCTGATTTTTGCTCGGAATCGCCTTCCCGAAAAACAAAATATTTTAACTCGTTTTTTCCTATAAGGGGATGTTTATCATTGTTTGAAGGATGGATTGAGAATTGCCCGATGACCGGAAAAAGCATTAGATTCATGGAATGCAGGAAATGTGGACATTTCACAAAATTGGATTGCATCTTCATAATCTGCGGATATAAAGGAAGATATTCCAAAAGAAGGATTGTTTATAGGGAAAGTTGAAGCGTAGTGAATTTGCTGTAAATTCTAAGTCAAGTTTTTGTATACTACTGGAGATTTCTACTGGAGATTTTTTTAGGACGGTGAACTTCTTTCCACCCGTAGGAATCGCCGCCAAGAATCAAGAACACTGTATTGATTAGCCTATCAGGATGCTGACTGAGCCCATATAATCGACCACCCTTTATTTCGGGATTGGCAAGTAAATAAACAGATTTATCAGGATGCTGACTGAGCCCATATAATCGACCACCCAGGAGGTCTCGGTGCCCAAGTTAATGGCAGAAGCGACCGAACTTGCTACAAGCCTGTCCCTGGAAAATGCAAACTTTTTGTGTCTTGAACTCTTCAAGCTTTATAAGAGCAAGCTTTTTCTAAAAAGATAAAAGATTAAACCTATTTACCTCACCGTTCTTCTCAGTGCATTTTCAAACTTTTCGAGCCCGAGGTCAACCTCTTCAACTGTGATCACCAGAGGAGGAGAAAAACGAATTACCGAATCCCCACAGGGTAGGAGCAGAATTCTTTCTTTAAAGGCTTCCCTGAGAATTTTATCTCTCAGAATGGGATCCGTGGATTTGTCGGGTTTTACGATCTCGACTCCAATCATCAGGCCTAGACCGCGTACGTCTCCAATACAGGGAATGCTTTCCTGAAGCTCCCCCAGGAGCCGTATCATATAAGAACCAAGTTCCTTTACCCGTTTTTCCGTATATTCCTTTTCCAGAAATTCGAGAGTAGCAAGGGACGCGGCTGAAGCCAGGAGATTCCCCCCAAAGGTATTTGAATGGATTCCGGGAGGCCAGTCCATAAGCTCTCGACCGGCAAACATTGCACCCATCGGGAGGCCTCCTCCAAGGGCTTTTGCAAGGCAGGAAATCTCAGCCCTGACCCCAAAATTTTCCATTGCAAGAAAAGGGCCTGTCCTGAAACAGCCAGCCTGGACTTCATCAGCTACAAGGAGAACATCATTATCGGTACAGATCCGCCTTACTTCTTTATGGAACTCAGGAGGGGGGGCGATATACCCACCTTCGCCCTGGACAGGTTCTACAAAAACAGCCGCAGTGTCCTCTGGGCACAATTCCTTCCTGAAAATCAGGTTTTCTAGCTCTTTTGCACACTCGATCCCGCAGGAAGGGTATTCGAGGTTAAGGGGACAGCGGTAACAGTAAGCGTAGTGGGAATGAGCTGTGTGAATAGTAGGGAAGTGTTCTTTTTGTCTAGCTTTTGAGCAGGTAAGAGAAAGGGAACCCAGAGTCCTGCCGTGAAAGGCGTTATAAAATGATATAAGGCCCTGCCGCTTTGTCTTCCAGAAGGCAAGCTTGATTGCAGCTTCCACGGCTTCAGTCCCGCTATTGCAGTAAAAGACCTTTGAATAGCCTGAAAGTTCTTCTAACTTTTTTGCAAGCTTTACAGGGGGCTCGGCAAAGAAATCCCCGCATCCGCAGTGGATCATTTTCTCAAGCTGGGCTGAGATCGCAGCCTTAACCTCAGGATTGGAGTAGCCTGCATTCATGACCGCAATCCCGGCAGCCAGGTCAAGGTACTCTCTTCCATCGACATCCCTGATTATGGAACCCCTTGCGCTGTCCACGACCAGGGGATAGGGACGGGCTGTACAGGCCGACATTAAATTGCAGTCCTGCTCGATAATCTCTCTGGCTTTAGGGCCGACGGAATCAAGCAATCCGACTTCATGTTCGAAAAAATCAAGATCCTGTCCCGTATCTAGTGCCGTATTTTTTTCCGGGTTTCCCTTCTCTTGCGCCTTTTCAAATTCTTTGGTTTTCTCCTGAGCCAGAACGCATTCCTCCCCAGTTTCTTCACGCTCTCGGATTTCATTCCACCGAATCGATCTGGGCTTTTTGCAGCCTGCCGCTATAGTCTATGTATACGGCTTTTACCTCGGAAAATTCCTTGATAGCCTCAGCCCCTGCTTCCCGGAATCCGTTTCCTGTTCCCTTTACTCCTCCGAAGGGGAGATGGACTTCGGCGCCTATTGTAGGAGCATTAACATATGTAATTCCGGCTTCGATTTTCTCGATTGCCCTGAAAGCATTTCCTATATTACCTGTGTAGATTGCCGAGGAAAGCCCGTATTTATTATTATTGGCAACCTCAATTGCCTCTTCAAGATTCGAAACTGTAAAGATCCCGAGCACAGGCCCGAAAATTTCTTCCTGTGCAATCCTCATGTCCGGTCTGACACCCGTAAATATTGTAGGCTCAAAGAAATAACCTGGAAGTCCGGGATCTATTCTGTCCCCTCCTGTAAGAAGAGTTGCTCCTTCTTCTTTTCCTATTCTCACATATCTTTCAATTTTCTCGAGCTGGGCTTTGTTTATTACAGGTCCGACGTCGGTCTCAGGCAGGAGTCCGTCGCCTACACTTAGAGCTTTTGTTTTTGCAAGCAGCCTTTTTATGAATTCGTCCTTTATTTTCTCATGCAGAATCAGTCTGCTCGTAGCAGTACAGCGCTGTCCGGTAGTTCCAAAAGCTCCCCACAGCACACCTTCAAGGGCCAGTTCAAGGTCAGCGTCGTCCATGACAATTACCGGGTTTTTACCTCCAAGTTCCAGAGAAACCCGTTTCATGGTTTTTGAACATTCTTCCATTATCCATTTCCCTGTATCAAGGCTGCCTGTAAAGGAAATCGCTTTTATGTGTGGGTGCTGGACTATGGCTTTCCCGACAGTCCCTCCGGGTCCTGTTACCAGGTTTATTACCCCAGGCGGCAGGCCTGCTTCAATAAGTACCTCTACCAGCTTGTGGGCAAGCAGGGGCGTATCACTTGCAGGCTTGAAAACGATCGCATTTCCTGCTACAAGGGCTGGCATAATTTTCCAGGCTGGAATCGCAATCGGAAAGTTCCAGGGTGTAATTAGTCCAACAACCCCTATCGGCCTCAGGATGGTCATGCAAAATTTTTCCTTGAATTCGGAAGTCGTTGTTTCCCCAAACAGTCGCCTTCCTTCCCCAGCTGCATAATTTGTAATATCAATAGCTTCCTGTACATCTCCCCTGGCCTCAGGCAGCACCTTTCCCATTTCTTCTGTCATAAAGACAGCAAGTTTTTCCTTTCTTTCCTGCAAAATCCGGGCTGCCCTGAAGAGCACCTCAGCTCTTTTTGGTGCTGGAATCCCACTCCAGACCTTGAATCCTGCCTCGGCAGCCTCAACAGCCCTATTCACATCCTCGGGTCCAGCTATCTGTATTGTTGCCAGGCTTTCCAGAGTAGCCGGATTTATATCATCAAAAACCTCTCTGGTTGTCGAGTCTCTAAACTCTCCCCCTATGAATAATTTATACTTCTGAGCCATACAATCCCCCTAAAGCATAAGTATACAAGGAGAAATATATTCCAGAAAAAGATAAATATATTCCAGAAACTCTTTTCAAAGCCTGCTGGATAATCCAACTTTTTATTGAGCAGGCTAAATGAAATCAGTTATTAAGCTACTTAACAGCCTGAAAGAAAAGAATCTGAGATCCGGATTGACAAATATTCATTTGGATTCGGTTAAGATACTAATTGTTCCAAACATATTACTTTCATCGTAATT
>DADO01000184.1:22322-26044 GCA_002509325.1 Methanosarcina sp. UBA402
TCAATATGCGATTAGAATATGAGTAGCCAATTTTGGGTTAACAAAATTCTTAACCGAATATAAATAGACAAGTATTATTGATAATTAATAAAAAGTATTAACATTTAGCAAAAGATATTGACGATTGGAAAAAGCTATAGATAATAGTAGAATTTGTTTATAGTTACCGAAAATCAGCAAAAGCTATTGACAAGTATAGCACTTTGAATCCGTTGAAAGCTACCTCAGGGACTCAATGAGCTTCTTTTGTTTTTCTTTTGTTTTTTAGTAGCTCGCACTGCAGCTGGCAACCTGCCAGATCCTTTTTGACAGTTCGGAGTATTGAGCTTTTGGGTCCCCTATCTTCTGAATAAAGGAGTCTGCACCATTTTCGAATGCCTGATCCATAATTTCTTCTCTGCCCACACCTGTGAACAGGATGAAGGGAATGTTAATCCTTTTGTCACGGATCGTCTTTAAGAATGTGATGCCGTCCATAAAAGGCATATCATAATCTGAAACTACCACATCATAGGAGTTTTTTTCCAGCCTCAGAAGGGCTTCCCTTGCAGAGTTCACAGTATCAGAAGCTATATTATAGAAGACTTCCAGGAAAGTCTTAGATAGTTCCAAGAACAGTGGATCATCGTCTACAAGCAGTATTTTCATGGGATCTTCTCCTGAGGTTAATATTTTGTTAACCTTCTTGTGATCATTATACCACTTTCCATCTCCCAGTAAGAAGTAGCAAAATCCCAGCCACATCTAAAACTATTAGTATAATAGTCTTAATTAATATAAAAAGTTATCTTCCGTATCTCATAAATGGGAGTTTTTGTGGTCCAGGGATGAGAATTTCTGTATTTGGTTGGGAATTCCCTGAAGAAAATCTGCTGGTGTGAAAAAACGATGGAAAAGTAGTATTTCCTAGAAAGATAGAAAATGAGAAATAAAGAAAAGAGTAAAAAGAAGAAAAAGAAGAAAAATGAAAAGTAAAAAAGTAAAGAAGGGAATTATCCCTGATTAATGAAGTTATCCATTTCTTTTTTCAGCATCTGACTAAGGATTTTTCCATCAACCATGCCCCTGTACTCCTTCATGACAATGCCCATTAGGGGGCCAAGAGCTGCCGGGCCTTTTTCCTTGATAAAGTCTCCCCTTTCCCTTACTGTTTTCTTGATGAACTTTTCAACCTCTTCAGGGTCAAAGGCACTGAGCCCAAGCTTTGAAATCGCTTCCAGAGTGCTCAGTCCAGGGTCTTTCGCAAGAGCAGTCAAAAGGTCCTGAGTGGCTTCTTTTGCAATTTCCTGGTTTGAGATGGCTGCAAAAAGCCCTTCGAAATGCTCATCAGTAAGGTTTTCAGTCTCCGCTCCGTTTCTCCGGATTTCCGGAACAATCCCGACAAGAGTTCTGGCAACGAGGGTTGAGTTTACATTTGCATCATTTTTGTAACTCTCGAGCAGGCTTTCAAAGAGAGAAAGATACCTTGAATAAGCTATTTTTTCGGCAAGTTCTTTATTCAGGTCGTTTTCGGAGATAAAACGTTTCGCCCGTTCGGTAAGGAGTTCGGGAATCTCAATTGAATCGAAGTATTCCTGTGAGATTTCGATTTGAGGCACATCGGTTTCAGGGTACATCCTTGCAGCGCCCGGAAGAGGACGCATATAAGAAGTATTTCCATCGGGAAGAGCTCTTCGGGTTTCTTCAGGAATTCCTTCTATCACTTCTTTTGCCCTTACAATAACCGCTTCAATTGCAAGCCTGGCTTTTTCGGGCTCGTCCGCAACCATTATTACGGCATCCTCAGGGCATGCACCTATTGCATTCCTGACAGCCTGGACTTCTTTTTCGGTTATCCCATAGTTGGGAAGCTCGTCGGTATGGAAAATCCCTCCTACGCCAGAGGTTTTTGCCCTGTCTGAAAATTCAGTCCCTAACCTTCTTCCTGGCTGGACTTCTTTGCCTACAAGACCATCGAATTTCCGGAGAAGGGCTGCAAGGATCGCTCCTTTTTTCACGCCTTTTTGCAGGACCTTGGATTTCGTGTCCACGAAAAGCCCTGTTATATCATAGATTTCTTCGCAGACAAAGGCTTTTCTTTCCATGAGTTCCTGCCTGATAAAAAGAAGATTCAACTGCCTTTCAACTTCCCTGCGGACAATCTCTTCTATGAGGTCAAGCGCCTGCACGCCTTTTATTTCGACTCTTGCGCCTCTGGCAATTGAAATATTCACATCCTGCCTGATCGTGCCAAGCCCTCTCTTTACTTTCCCTGTAGACCTGAGGAACATTCCTATCTGCTCGGCAACCTCTCTTGCCTGGCTGGGAGACTTGATATCAGGCGCAGTCGCAATTTCCACAAGTGGAATTCCAAGCCTGTCCAGGGAATAAACGATTGAGTCTCCGATTTCTTCTATTTTCTGGGCAGCTTCTTCTTCCACGCAGAGGCTGTCAATCCCGCAGCGCCCATCAGAGGTCTCAATATACCCATCACTTGCAAGAAAAGCAGTTCTCTGAAACCCGCTTGTGTTTGAGCCGTCCACCACGATCTTCCTCATAACGTGCATCTGGTCAACAGGCTTCATGTTGAAGAGTTTTGCAATCTCAAGGGAAATATCCAGAGCTTCCTTATTCAGTTCTCCTGGAGGCTCCTCGTCATTCTCTACAAGGCAGGTGGTGTCATACGCCTTATAGATATGCTTCCTCCTGATTTTGGTCTGCTCCACTGCAGCTCTGTCTTTTTCTCCCATTTCACTTTCCGTAGCCCTGAGATACCTGAAAAACTCAAAATCCGAATCTTTGACATCCCTTATAAGGATAGGACACCTGCAAAACAGTTTCTCCTTCGAATCCAGTTGCTGGTGAATTTCAAGCCCGGCTTTCAGCCCAAGTTCACTATAATCATATTTTTCCATATTTTCACCCGAATCTAAGCAGGAAGCGCCTTAACTCTCTTTAATTTCCCTAATTCTCCTTAATTTTTCCTTAAATATTCCTTAATTTTTCCTCAAATATTCCTTAAACTTTCCCTAAATATTCCTTAATTTTTCCTCAAATATTCTTTAGAACCTTTTTAATTTCCCTTCAGCCCTTTCTAATTCTCTTTCAAATCCGGTCTTTTAAATCCAGCTCTTTTTGCTCTCCCTTCGGCTTTAAGCCCTTCGGATCATTATTCCTCTCTTCTTTTTAAACTTTTTGCGCTCGATTTCCCTCTTAGTTTTTTAGGTGCTTTACTATAATTCTCGGTTATTATAGAGCTTTTCCAAAAACTTGATTTAACCTTATTGCTGCTAACACTACAGATTCCAGGTATGAAATCTTTTTCTTTCTGTTTCTTCTTATCTTTAGAAGACCTGTTCACAGACCTTCCGAAAACCGTCAGCATCAGCTCAGTTTAATTTTCCCATTGCCTTCTTGATACTGTTCTAGAGGTTCTACTGTTCTAGAGGTTCATTCCTTCGTTCCTGAGGCAATTAGGTAATAAAACTTATTTTTGTAGCTTGTATTGTTGGACGAACTGTTAGAATAGTTAGACGAACTGTCAGAAAGCTCACTTAAATCTTTAAAAATAATCCATTGGTCATCGGTTAAGGAATTTTTTTGCCTGAAAGCTATCGATTTTGCACCAGAAGCTTGCCTTAAATTTTTAACTATAGTTACCTCTACATTTAATGCAATATTATTATACTAAAGCGTGTATATTAATTATTATGAGCTTAGAGATGTTTACCACTTCTGATATT
>DADO01000184.1:26406-26535 GCA_002509325.1 Methanosarcina sp. UBA402
TCGAGGAGTAAAGTCTTTTTTAACAACAGAACAAATATTTGAGTTGAAAAAAGCATTATCAGAGCCAATACCAACAGATGACGATTATTATCGTGGTTGGCAAACAAAGGATGCAGTTCAATTTGTCAG
>DADO01000162.1 GCA_002509325.1 Methanosarcina sp. UBA402
TTAAATTTTGGTCAATTTACATGAAATCGATACCTTGTTCCAGCCTACAATAGAGTCAAATATTTAACAACTGTTGTGGAGATGGAGGCAATTTATCACGATTCTTCACTTAACCGAAGATGCATGGAAGGCATTTACACACAAAAACACACAAAAAGACAGATAAGATAGATTCAGAATTCATTGCACAACTTGCATTGAATAAAATGGTTCAGCCATCAAGCGTTTTTCCGAAAAGGCATAGAGAATTCAGGTCATACGTTAGGCTCAGGTTAACTCTTGTAAGAAAAAGGACAGATATTAAAAATGAAGCTCATGCTATTTTTTCTTCCGAAATGTTACATCTAGGTGATGTGCTGACTGATATTTTTGGAAAAAATGGTAGAGCAATTCTAGCAGGAATCTCTTCAGGTAAGAATGTTGATCAGATAATAGAGTCGCTTTCTCCAAATGTAAGGAAAAAAAGTGTTCAGATAAGAGAAATTCTGGACAGAGAAATCTCTCAGAGTGCTGCAATCAGGCTTCAGATCTGCCTGAACCTTATAAAACATTTAGATGACGAAATTGAAGTTCTGGAAAGAGAAATTTTCAATTATGCTTATCAAAAGCATAAAAGGGAAATGGAAATTTTGATGTCAGTTCCAGGCATTGGAGAACTTGGTGCGGCAACTCTTATTGCTGAAATAAGAAATTAGGAAATTTCAGGGATTTTTTATCGGGAGATAAACTTGCTTCCTGGCTTGGTCTGGTTCCTAATGTGTATCAATCTGCGGATAAATACCATAACGGAAGAATCACTAAAAGAGGATCAAAAGTAGCAAGGTGGATTCTAACTCAGATTACTCAGGCAGCAGCAAGAAAGAAAAATAGCAGGTTAAATGAGTTTTTTAATAGGAAAATGAAGTCAATTGGATATGCAAAGGCGATTATTGCCCTGACAAGGAAAATTACTACGATAATATGGCATCTTATCACAAACGATGAGATGTATGAAGATGAGACAGGATATCAAAAGGGAGAAATTCAAAAGAGGAAGATTGTTGAGACAGAAATATTCTCGGTTGATAAACGAGTAAAAATAATTAGTGGAATATTCGCAATTATGGGAAAAGAGAAACAAGAGAGCACGTGAGGAAGATCTCCTCATGTACTTTCATGCCAAGACATTGCAAAATATAATCGAATCAGGGTCTTCTGGCTGAAGTCGCTTGAAACGGTTATCTCAAGAATTACCTTAATAGAGATCGGTCTTAAGATCGATCCGAATAAGGATCTGCCTGATAGCGAATAAGGATCTGCCTGATAGATCGCCTTAAAACCTAGTTGTTCATAATTTTTTAAAAGACGGGACAGAAAAACTGTCCTGCCCCTATTTTCATATCTTGCGTTCCTGCTTTATCAGGCTTATTCCAGCATCTGGTTTATTTTATTGTAGAAATCTATGATCAGCCTTGTTGCCTCGCTATCCATATTCAGCTGGAAAGTCCGAATTTGCTTTCCCAGGGGTTTTTCTATGACAATACCTGATGCAATCAGAGGGGTAATAACCCTTGATACGCTGGAATGAGACAGACCAGTTTCTTCAGCTATCCCTGAAAGGTAAGTTGATTCGTTCTGGTGCTCAATCAAGTTCATTAGTACTGTCATTTGTGCGGTTTTCCCGAAGATTTTTTCTAGTGGATCCATTGTTATCATCTCAGAGGTGGCTGTTCTCCGTAAGTGATTCTTATTTCCAATATTAACTTGCTATTTACGGTTATATACTTATCTCCTTATTAGTTGAGTCTGGCGATCCATAAAAATTCGTCTAAATATATGGATAATTCGTATTTCTTTAATACTATAATAAATTTACAATACATTTAGTCTCTAAAAATTTCAGAAATGTTTAATACCTAAGGAACTCTATACTGTATGGTGATGGAGGGTTATGAATAATAAAGATCTTGATCATGAAATTTTGAAGTTGATAGAAGGGAAGCCCGAAATAAGTGAAAGGGATATTGCCTCTACTCTTTCAGTTCCGGAGGAACTGGTAAAGATCCGCATTGCAAATCTTAAGGATACAAGGCAGAAAATCCTGATTATGGGTGATGGAGAAAGTATCTCCAATATTAAGGCTACGCTTGAAGCTGAAAATTATAACATTGTTAGAATCTCTGGCAGCTTTTCCGCACTTGAAGCTGTAAAAACTGAAAAACCCGACCTTATCCTGCTTGATACCGGACTTGCAGATCTTGAAGGTTTTAAAATATGTAAACAGCTTAGAGCCAGCCCAAGGTACTGGTGGATACCAGTGATGATGCTAAGTGAAAGAAAAGAGGTGAAAAACAGAGTTGAAGCTTTTGAGTCGGGAGCTGATGATTATGTTACTACACCGTTTAACCCGCTGGAACTGAGAGCTAGGGTGGGAATGATCTTAAAGCGTACTCAAGTCTAACCTAAAGTCTGTTAATAACCAGAAGAATTCCCTTTCTTTTATTCTAAACCGTTACAATTTGGAGAGACCGCTCTCAAAATTCAAATTTTTTTAGAGCACTCCCCTTTGAAAACATTTTTATTAATCCAGGCATTTAGGATACATTCTTAGTGGTTAATCAATTCTTTTATTAAACGTTTTATTAGATAATTTGGTCGTCCATCATTATACG
>DADO01000046.1 GCA_002509325.1 Methanosarcina sp. UBA402
AATTTCAAGTGCTACTTTTGCAGCCTCAGCAGCATTTTCTGCGGTTGCGTCAGCTCCGATTTCATCAATCCATTTCTTGGATACAGGGGCTCCTCCGAACATGCACTTTACTTTGTCCCTGAGGTTTTCTTCCCTGAGCCTGTCCATGAGGTCTTTCTGGCCGAGCATGGAGGTGGTCATGAGGGCAGAGCCAACAAGAATGACCTTTTGTCCCTTGTGCTTTGCAGCTTCTTCAACAACGGTTTCATTAAGAACGTCGACTCCAAGGTCAAGGATTTTAAAGCCGTTTGCTCCAAGCATGGTTGTAACAAGCCTGTGCCCGATGTCGTGGATATCCCCTTCTGCAACAAAAGTGATGGCAAGTCCTGCTTCTTCTCCTTCCTTCTTTCCCTTTTCGAGTTCAGGGGTAAGGACTTCCATTGCGTTGCTCATTGCTTTACCAGACATCATAATCTGGGGCAGGAAAATCTCGGCGGCTTCGAACTTGTCACCTACAATCTTCATTCCAACGGAAAGCCCCTTTGTAATAATGTCAATAGGTGAAATTCCTGCAGCCAGTGCCTCCTTACATAAATCTGCAGTGCCTGCAATGTTCTGATTTACGATCGCATCGCGTAACTTATCAAACATCTCTTGGTTTGACATTTTTGTAAACCTCCACTGAGATTCGCAGTTGTGCAGTATCATTGGGAAGTACAATGTCTCAAGACACATTTTCTCGCAAAGGTCTTATGTTTGAGCATAGACCCAAGCCCCACTAGCTAAAAAAAGCATTTGCATGGGATTCTTATTTTATGGTTCAGATATCTGCTGCCTTATATTTTTAGCCATTAGGCGCGAGTGAATGCCTTCACGAATTTTCGAATTGTCTATAACCGAAATTATCCACTATCATTTTCCATTTTATCCGAACAGGTTCGGATTTTTTGTGAATAACTTCTTCTCTCTGACATTATTAAAGGGGAATTTATTTGCCGGAAACTGCAAATCTGTTTCCCAGTCGAATTAGTAACCCTACCCCAAATTTCCCAACAGTATGCCTACCGGAACTGTCTGGAATTGTCCTGAACATTCAGATTCAATTCCTATCATAATAATTGGAGTAATACTATATAAATGAATAGTATATTTATTTATATATATCGGTGTAGAAAATTTAGCATGAAATTACGGAACAAAACTGGCTCCCCATACTCCTTTTTCATTTTTGCTCCTAATCAAATTTAAGCCTTCTATGGCAATTCACTGATTAGTGTCTTATCAATTTAAATTTGTCCAGAAAAATATGATTACGAATATGTTAGGAATGGAACTGTAAACGTATTCATGGCAGTAGTATTTAAAGCAGGAAAAAGATGACTTTGGTCACCAATAGAAGAACTAAGATAGACTTTGCACATTTTGTTAAGGCAATTAAAGAAAGGTATTCGGAAACAAAAACCATCCGTGTGGTCATGGACAATCTCAATACTCACAAAGAAAAATCGCTTGAAGAAGCTTTCGGAAAAGAAGAAGCAGAAAAGATTTTAAAAAATATAGAGTTCCATTATACTCCTAAACACGCGAGCTGGCTGAATGCAACAGAATTCGAGATCAATGTAATGGACATAGAATGTACTGGTAGACGGATTGGTGACATGGATACCCTGGTTCATGAAGTAGATTCATGGAATAAGAGAAGAAACGAACATGAAAGTAAAATCAACTGGAAGTTTACTCGAAAAATTGCTGAAATGGATTTCTCATAAAAGAACCACAGATGGACACGGATAATAACGGATTCATTTGTATTCGGTTAAGATACGATCTATAAGAAATGTGTTATTTTTATTGCTATTTCTGTAAACCTATAACTGTAAATCGAGGCGCATAGACGATTACAGTAGTCATTTTAACGTTAACATATTCCTTAACCGAATACAAATGATAATGGATTGAAAAAACATCTGTGTTCATCTGTGTTCATCTGTGTTTAATTCTGGACGGTTGAAGTAGTTTCGTCCCAGAAGTCCCAGTATCAGGAAGTTGGGCTGTTCATGATTTTGGTGAACTTTCCCATCTTTCCTTGCTCTTCCAGTTGCTGGCTTACACTGAAACAGGCAACCGGATCTTACACAGGCAACCGGATCTTACTTTTGTTTTCCCGCAGGCAGTACCCTGCCGTCATTGACCTTCAGTTTCGCGGCTGGTGGGGTCATCTCGTAACAAATATTGTCTTGCTTGCAGTATTTGATTTGTCGCCATTGGTTGCAGTCAATTTCACAGTGAAAAACCCTGTAGTTCTATAGATGTGAACTGGGTTTGATTCGGTGCTTATTTCACTTTTATCTCCAAAGTCCCACTTTATTGAGGCTGCATTAGCGGAATTATCTGTGAACCTAACTGTGAGAGGAGCACGCCCAAACTGAGGGGTTGCTGTGAAGCTTGCTTTTGGCATGACAGACTCTCCGATAACAGCTATTTTCTTGCTTGTTGTATCATTACCGTCTGCGTTGCTTACAGTCAGGTTAATCTCGTAAGTTCCTGCAGCAGCATAGGCGTGGACTGGATTTGCTTCGGTAGATGTAGAACCATCTCCAAATGTCCAGATCCTTTCCAGTATCTCATTAAGCGACAGGTCGTTAAACTGAACCGTGAGCGGTCCGGTTTGTTTTGCGGTGAAGTCTGCAACCGGTGGGGTAGGTACACGTTTTGCGGTTATATCCATTGTTTTTTCACCGCTAGAACCATCACCATTTGTTGCAACCAAACTAACAGTGTATACGCCTGCTGCGCTGAAGGTGTGTTCAGGATTCCGAACTATTGAGGTTTGACCATCCCCGAAGTTCCATTGCCATCCGGTTGGATTGTAGGTGGAGGTATCAGTGAATTTCACAGTAAGGGGAGCATAACCTTCGGTTGTATTTGCAGTGAAATCTGCAACCGGTGGGGTCAGTACACGGTTTACTTTAATATCCATTGGTTTTGCATCGCTTGAACCGTCACCATTTGTTGCAACCAGGGTAACCGTGTATGTTCCCGCACCGCTGAATACATGTACAGGATTCTGCTCGATTGAAGTACTGCTATCTCCGAAGTTCCATTGCCATCCGGTTGGATTGTAGGTGGAGGTATCAGTGAACCGCACGGTAAGAGGAGCATAACCTTCGTTCTTATTTGCAGTGAAATCCGCAACAGGAGGGGTCAGTACACGGTTTACAGCAATAACCATTGATCTTACATAGCTGGAACCTCCAGCGTTTGTTGCAACCAGGGTAACCGTGTATGTTCCCGCACCGCTGAATACATGTACAGGATTCTGCTCGGTTGAAGTATCTCCATCTCCAAAGTCCCAGAGCCAGGAGGTCGGATTGTTGATGGAAGTGTCAGTGAACTGCACAGTAAGATCTGCAGTGAAGTTTGCAACTGGCACTGATGGTTCGGATTTTGAGGCGTACGCCGTATTTCCATCCGGACCTATGTTAATTCTGTTTCCGTTGGGTTTAGGTTCGTTAGAATAGTCTGATAAAGGATATCCGGCGTCGATACAGGGGGAACTTACGCTGTCACTTACCCAGTCATTCCCGTCCCATCGGCCTGTTTTTGACTTTAAATGGTAATCATGGTTTTCTCGGTCTGCATACTGCGGATCTGCCTGTATATCCGCAGATGACGCATCCACCCCTGAATAATCGCCGCCAGAGTTGTTATAGAAACAGTTATTCTGCAGAATAAAAGAATGTGTGCCTGTAAGTAAATTCAATACTCCAAAGCCATCTCCTCCGGCTGATGAAGGTCTGGTGGTGTTTGTTATAATGTTATTTCTTACTGTAATAACATATCCCGAGCCGTCCAAAATTGAAGAAGAATAAACGTTTTTCTGTGCAATGGCAGCTCCATAGGTTCCATCGATCACGTTGTTCTCAATAAGGACATTGAATCCATCGGACACGACTCCTCCTATATTTTTATTGTTGTTGCCAGTTCCGGTATCATAGATCTGGTTATGGTGGACAGAGACATTGGTTGATGAAGGGGAATAAGATCCTGATCCGAAAATCCAGATTCCGGAAAGCGCGGTTCTATATATCGTGTTATTGTGTATTTCAATATCATTCATTGAAGAATTTCCATGCTTCTGGATCTCGATTCCTGCGCCTCCAGAACCTCTGGATGTGATATTATTGTTATAGAAACTAGCATGGTTTGTATTGTAAACTCTCAGTCCACTGTTTGTCCTGCAGGTTATTGTGTTATTGTAGGCTTCTACATATAAACAGTTAGAAGCATATAGAACATCGTGTCCCAGCAGGTATGCCACATTGTCATGGAAGTCTATGTTAGAACAACTATCGATTTTTAGACCGTCTCCGTGGTTATTAGTCAGATTCATGTCATGTACATCGATATTCTGACAATTTTTCAGGTGGATAAGGTTGTAGTAACCGTTTCCACTGATAACGTCATCGTTCCCTTCACGGTTTCCATCAATTGTAAAGTTCTTGATAGTAATATCATGGTTTCCGGCGCTGTCCATTTGTTTAATCATAGGTTTTTCTTTCGGCCAGTCTGCATGATCAGCTAATTTGATCACAACAGTGGAGTCTCCTTCAAGAGTGGTATTGTTACCGATTAAAAGCGTATCATTAATAACGTATGTGAATGGCCCTTCAAGGTAAACCGTTGTGTAATCAGAGCTTTCAGCTACGAACTGAAGGGCTTGATTAATCTGAATATGATCATCTGTTCCGTTGCAGTTAAAATCACCACTATCATCCCCTGATACGTAGACAATCGGGGCAGATGTCATACACAGAACGGCGGGGACGTTTATTAGAATAGAAAAACACATTAAAAAAGTGAACATCAGTTTTCGATTTTTCATTTAACTACCTCTGTTATTATTATTCAAGTTAAAAAATATTTAGTGCTAGTTATAACTGGCTTATTATTTATCTTATGTAATTACGATAAGCCGCAGCGTGGATTTTGAGTCAATACCTGGGGCATTTCGCACAGTTAAAACTGAGAGTTCATCCCAAAATTCAAATTTTGTTTCTAGAACCCTGGGTTGTGAACCCTGGTTTCTAGAATCCTGGTTGTGAACCCTGGTTTCTAGAATCCTGGTTGTGAACCCTGGTTTCTAGAATCCTGGTTTCGTGGATCTGGTATTTTGAATAATCATCAAGCCCGTGATCATGAAAAAATCCTGAATACTCCTGACGATTAAAAACAAAACTGGCTTTTGGGATTGGATCGGCAAGATAGCTCTTTGCGAACTCCCCTACAGTATAAAAGAACAAACACTCTTAAACAATATAAAAATTTTGATCTAGTTCGAGAGGCAAGGAATAATTGGCTATATAGTAAAAAACTCCCATTTGACCTATTGTTTATCTACTCTTGCCACCAAAACATTATTGGTTGCATTAATAATCATGAAAATTCCTAAAGAGTACCTTTCAACCTTCAAATGCCAACTACAGATACAACTTTATAATGAGCTCATTCATGACTATTCCTTTCTTCGTGCTGTCTGCTGATCACTCTCTGAGCTATTCATTTCTTATACAGATCTGTATTTCAACAACCAGCGCAAGGAAGGTAAGATCATCTCCCATGGGGTCTCCAAAGATGTTCCTCCTGGTGTACCAGTAGAGGAAATGAATCTGATTTCTGCCAAAAAATTTAAAAAGCGAAATAATATTGGGATAAAAAATCAAAACTTATAAAGCCAGTTATTTATATCAGCCGGGTAAACTCTCTTAAGAGATAAATTTCAGGAGGTTTTTTAGGTATGGAGTTTGATGCTGTAGACAATCTGGTTTTCCATGTAATTGAACAGGTTGAAGCCGATAACTGTGACCTCGATAAGGTCGTTGAGTTTGTTGTTTCCTTATCAAACGAGCATTTGCTTTCCCAGGAAATCTTGCTGAAACTTTCATCTATTTTTGATAACGATTCAATGTACAGGGAAAAGTATGTAATTTCTAGAGCTTGTGTTTCCCTATTCTCAGGAAAAGTCCGGGAAAACGCGCTCATGGAGGCAGGAAAAACGGCTTTTCTACTGGGATTTGATGAACTTGCAGTACGGGAATTCAAAGAAATGCTAGAAGAAAACCCAAAAAATGTCGAAGCTCTTTGTGGATATGGGTCAGTTTTAGCAAAGGAGGGGAAAACCGATGCTGCAAGAATTCAGTACGAGAAAGCTTTGGAAATTAATCCTTTCCATATAGATACGCTTTGCAACTATGGCTGCCTGCTTTATAGTCTCAAGAAAATGGGCGAAGCCGAAGAGGTGTACAGAAGAGTTTTGATTCTTGACCGGGAGAATGTGAGAGCCCACTGCGGTTATGGGATTCTACTTTCTAGAAGCGGAGAAAGGACTGAAGCAAGCTACCACTATACTCAAGCGCTTAAGCTTGACCCTAACCATGTGGAATCCAATTTCCGCTATGCCCATTTCCTTGAGGAAATGGGAGAACCCCTTGATGCCGAAAAATATTATATAGTAGCCCTCAAAGCTGATCCTGATGACCCACGCCCACATCTGTTCTATGCCCGTTTGCTTGCAGAACACGGGTTTATTCGTGGGGCAAGGGTACATTTCAGGTATGCTCTTAAACTGAACCCTGAAGATGTTGAAGCTCATTGCGAGTACGCAAGGCTGCTTGCCAGGTTCGGGCACAGACACGAAGCTGAAGTCCAGTATAAAAAAGCCCTTGAGCTTGACCCCGGGCATTTCGGAACCCTGCGCGGATACGCAGATTTGCTAAAAGAAAAAGGGCGGTATGCAGACGCAGAAGAAATTTACAGGCAGGCTGAGTTCTTTAAACGGAGTGCTTGATAATGGAGCGCTTGATAACTGGGTTAGTACAGCCTCACAGTAAAC
>DADO01000047.1:0-5455 GCA_002509325.1 Methanosarcina sp. UBA402
AAAGATTTTAGCGAACTACTGAGTTTATTTGGCATGAAAGTGCTTTCAAGTACTTTCATCTCTTTGTGCTTGTAATTTGAAAAATTTCATATGCGTTTTATCATATACTAAAAAGCAACCGAAATACTTGAATATATATGGAGGCTTATCAGGGCAAAAACTTCTTAACCAATACGACCTGATGGATACCATCGATTCTCAAACACAAAATTTGGATAGTATGTTTATTCGATTTGTGAAATTACGATTATTTAAGGTCATGGAGATAGTATGTTCGGATTAAGTAAGGAAGCAGGGTCCAGATTGGATAACAACCGTTTAATGAGGTTAATTTCC
Source organism: Methanosarcina sp. UBA402 (assembly GCA_002509325.1). Lineage (GTDB taxonomy): Archaea > Halobacteriota > Methanosarcinia > Methanosarcinales > Methanosarcinaceae > Methanosarcina. The sequence goes on from DADO01000047.1 coordinate 337, forward strand.
TTTCTGTTTCCGTTAGCTATAATTTTCGCCGTAATATTCACGTTCTTATGGATGTTTGCTACCGGAAAGCTCGGTTATGCGCTTCGGGGACTATTTACAGGAATACCCGCAATACTTTCCTGTCTTTTCATACTGTTCATTTACAAAAAAGATGTAAGTCTGCAAGATATAGATGTTTATTCATCACTAAGTACGAAGTCTCTAACGTACCTGTTCGGAATATTTTATATCAGTTCCCTAGTTGTACTTTTGCTTTCTCAGGGAAGCAGACCACCATACTATTTCATCTTTATTTTAGGGCTTTATCTGTCAGTGTTCCTGCAAATCTTCTCTGAAGATATAAATCCACCCCTTATCCTAACCGAATCTTTCTTAATTGCAATTAACCTGATTTACAGTGTTACGTTAAATTACGATTTCTACTTCGGTACTACGGACATTTTGCCTCATATTTTCCTTTCGGAAGTTACTGCCATGACTGGGCAAATAATTCCTACTTCCTTAAGTGATTATGCTTACTTCCCTCTTTATCACGTGCTTATCGCAGAAGCCTCTGAGCTCCTGAACATAAGCACAAAGACCTCGTTTTTTCTGGCAACTGCACCAATCTATGCAATAACCATAATTTTCCTTTACTATCTTTTTAATTACATAACAAACAACAGGCAAATCTCCCTCCTTTCCTGCATATTATTCTCAGCTAGTTCTGTCGTACTCTATTACGGTGTAAATGTAATTACCCGCACAATGGCATTCATAATGTTTATCGTACTATTGTACCTGATTTTCAGTGTCAATTTTAAAAAGGACAAACTTTCCTTAAAGGTCCTTTCAGTAATTGTTGCGGTATTTTTAACCCTGGTACATAATGTTTCCCTTCCGCAACTTGTCCTATTGCTGATCCTTCTTCTTGCATCGGAATATATTGTAGACGGCAAGAGCTATATCAGTAAACCTTTCTTTATATTGCTCAATGTCATTTTCACTGCTTACTGGTTCTTTGTAGCATATATTTTTGTACAGAGGAGCTTAGCTCCCCGTCTGCAAAGTCAGTTTTTGGATTCTATAGTTTTAACTGCAGGCGGGGCAGAAGTACTTCAGGAAAGCTTGATTAATTTAGCAGGACTTCTGGATAAATCGGTCTTTTTATTTTTTGCTTTGATAGGAATAGGTTTTCTTCTGAAAAATTACAAGAACAATTATGCTTCCGTGTTAGGGTTATTTGCTCTTTTAACTCTGATATTTTATGTTCCCAATCCCCTCAACACAATCTGGCAGTTCAAAGTCCTCTTTAGAGTTGATCGGTTTATGCTTTTTGTTAGTCCCTTTATGGCTTTTGTAATGGGATACGGAATGTATATATTCTGGAACTATATGAATAAATATTCCTCTAAGAAATTAAACCCTGCTTTCTTAGTGATTTTATTGTTCTCCACCTTTATTTTAGTCTCTTCAGCCTTCAGTATCGGGGATTCAGATTTCCTTGGTAACGGGGCGAGTCACGAATACTTCACTTCTGAAGAGTTAAGTGGGTTTGAGCACGTTTTTAATTATGTTACTCCCAATTCATCAATTTATACAGACTATTATGCCTCAAGGTTTTTTTACGTCCCGCTGATTCCTGCAGCGTTCGCGGAGATGAATATCTCATCTTATAATAATTACAGAATTGGTGATGTAAATAAACTCCCACAATACAAAGGCTATGTAGTTCTCAGAACCAAGGAGTTTCTCCGGAGTGGATTATACTTTGGAAGTGAAGAAAGCACCCTAAGGGATACTTCTAACTATTTCTATCAGGGAGGACCTGAAAACAAGCTTGAAATGGCAAGTAACCTTGAAGTTCTTGATAAAATCTATTCGAATCCATCGGCTGATATTTTCATTCCACATAAGGGGTTAAATAATCCCTGAAATTTATCTGGCATGAAAGTGCTTGAAAGCACATTCAATTACTTTCAAGTATTTTCATTTATTTGTGCCTGTTATTCGAAGAATTCAATGTTCGTTTATTCGAAGAATTGAATGTTATTTTTTAAAGCAGGCTTAAGGAATTAAAAAAAAGTAACTGGAAAGTCCTGGGATTTATTTTGAAGACTTCTCCAAAAGGTCTGAGTATATATCCACAGTCTGTTTCGCATGGGCTTCCCAGGTCAATCCTTTCTGGATTATGCTTTTACGTCCTAGTTTGCCCATATCTTCTCTCAGGCGTTTATCCTCAAGAAGTTTATTAATTTTTCTGGATAATTCTGCAGGACTCTTAGCAGGTACCAGATAACCTGTTTCCCCATCGACCATGAGTTCTGGTATCCCGCCGACATTTGTTGCTACGACCGGGACTTCACAGGCAAGGGCTTCGAGTATTACATTTGGCCTACCTTCGGAAAGGGATGGCAAGACCAGGATATCCGAAGCTGAGATCCAGAGCGGGATATCCTCATGGTTTACGGGCCCAGTGAATCTAATGCGATCTGCAATTTTGAGCTCTTGCGCCCTTTTTTCCAGACTTTTTTTCAGGCCGTCGTCCCTGCCTACAATAAAAAGATCGGTACTAGTGTTCACAAAATCCTTTGCAGCCTCAATCAGGTAGTCCACACCTTTTATTTTTCTGAGGGCTCCAATGAATAAAACAATATTCTTGTCCTGAGGCAGGTTTAACAGATTTCTTACATGTGCTTTCCCTGCGGGTTTAAACTTTAAGGTATCAACACCGTTTGGAACTACATGGACCTTCTCTTCGTTTATTCCCAGATTTACTATGTGGAGCTTGAGATCCTCGCTGACAGAAAGAATCTTATCTGCAAAGTTCATTGCCTCTATAATCTGTTTTGAGGTATAGGAGCCTTCATATGCGACTTTTCTTTCTATTGTACCGAGCGCACTTATTACAAGAGGAACTTTCCATTTCTTTGCAAGCTTCATCATCCCGTATCCGTCAGGATATGAAAAGTTTGCGTGGATCAGGTCCGGTTCTGGCTTTATATTTTTGATCGCGTAATTGAATACGAAACGAGAGTATGAAATTCCTGTTATAGGATAAAAATACTTTTTTGGAACGGCATATATATAACGCGGATAGTGAAGATCGTATTTTTCGGTATGCTCTATCAGCGGCAATTTAAAAAAATTATGATACGGAAATAAGGAAAAAGGAAGGACGAAAGGTTTTGGAGAAATAACCGTAACATCTACACCCTGGTTTGCAATTGAGTCGATACTTTGTTTTATGAACGTCCCAAGTTGAGGATAATACCTGTTAGGAAATTCCTGACATGCTTCCAGTACTTTCATAATTTTTTGCTCTTTTTCGCTTCGGATGCCTCAAAGCAGAGAGATGACAGAAGTAATCCTATAAATACTTCTCTCCAAAATGCGTTGAATTCTAGTCTTTGAGTTCCTGTTTAACTGCCCTTCTTGAATTTGGAAAAAATAATAATAATGTTATGGGATAAACTAATTAACTACTTTTGCTATTCTGGTAACCGGCTACAATTATGTTTAAAAAAGTAAATAATATTTTCCTAGTTTACTATGGCTCCTTCAATAGTAAATCAGGTTCGAATATCCACATTCTGGAGCTTCTAGGAAATTTGAAAAAATATGCTGATATAGTCATGTTTGCACCCGGACAGAAGAGCGTAGATCGTGCTCTTCCCGGGATACAATACGTGCCTGTAATAGACAATAAATATCTTTTACAGCCTTCTTATGAATTCATGCTTTCCTTTTACCTTCTTTACTCATGCATAAGATACAGGCCTGATGTGCTCTATCTTCGCCAGAACTCTTTCCCGTTCTTTCCCATAATTCTATGTAAAATTTTAAAAATTCCTTCAATAGTAGAGGTCAATGGGCTGGTTCTGGATGAGTTAAAGGTTAATCCGAATTCCCAGTCTTTTGCGTATAGAGTTTTTTCTTATCTGGCACTCCGTTCTGAAAAATTCAATTATAAACATTGTGATAGGATTGTTTCTGTCACGGGTAAACTCAAGGATGAACTTGTGAGATTGTACTCGGTTCCTGAGAACAAAGTTTATGTTATTAACAATGGGGCAAATATCGATATATTCAAGCCTCTGGACTCAGGGAGAATGAAAGCAAAACTGCAGCTCGAAAACTCAAAAAAGTACATATGCTTTGTCGGGCACCTTGCAGCCTGGCAGGGGGTTGAGTTTTTGATTCATGCTTCTCCTTTAATTCTGGAGAAATGCCCTGAGGCTCGTTTCCTTATTGTTGGGGATGGAGTTATGAAGGATAAACTTCTGGAGATAACTTCCGAATTAGGTCTTTCGGATAAATTTACTTTTACCGGAAGAATCCCCTACGAGCAGGTTCCTTTCTACATTAACGCGGCCGATGTTTGCGTTGCTCCTTTTATCAAGGAAAGAAACTCAAAAATAGGACTCTCGGCGTTGAAAACATATGAATACCTTGCCTGTGGGAAACCAATTGTAGCAAGCAGCATTCCAGGAGTTAAAGATTTAATTGAGTCTTCTGGTGGAGGAATTTCAGTAACTCCAGAGAATCCCGAGGAACTTGCGGCTGCTGTAGTAAGATTACTCTCTGATGAGAAAACCCGGGCAGCGATGGGAAAGAAAGGGCGCAGATACGTCGTTGATAATCACAGTTGGGATGGAGTTGCAAGGAAAATTCTGGATATGTGCAAAGATATCATTTAATTACAGTCAACGCAGAGAGTATTTACATATATAAATGCGATCTCTGAAGTTGCAATGCCTTAAGTGATTTAGATGTGAATTTGCAACCAATAATTATTTTTTAATATTGATTAATTCGTTAGTTTACTATGAATTATTTGTAATTCGTAATAAGAAAGTGTGCAGCTTTAATATTATTGCTGCATTTTAAACAAACAAGGGCTGGGAGGTTATTTTGGAACTTGCGGTATTTTCTGGCTTAAATAGACTGTTGTCCTCCATGCCTACTATTCTCAGTCAATTTAAAGTATTATATCTCTGCTGTAATATAGTCTGGCAATTCCCACGAGCTTACGATCTATAGAGTAGAAGGATAACAGCTCTTCATTGTTTTGTGTAGGTTGAAAATAATTACCCAGGTTCAAACATAACTACTTAAACGAACATGAAATTCTTTAAAT
>DADO01000047.1:5639-7845 GCA_002509325.1 Methanosarcina sp. UBA402
AAGAAATGAAAGTACTTGAAAGCACTTTCATACCAAATAGGTTAATATTTATCTTGAATGTGGTTTTCCAAATAAAATGTTTTCAGATATTACTTATATTCAGTATGACTATAAATTTCCCAGGAGAAATATCCGAGAGTCAGGGATGTAGTCTATAAAGTATGTTGTATAGGTAGAAGAAGTATGTTTGAATATATGTACAATAATTAGTCAAATAATTTAAAAACTTGCGTAAATATAGATAGAATAATTTAATAAATGTTTTATAAGGTTGCTTACATTTACATGACAATTATTGGCAGTGTGCCGATTTTTCTGTAAAATCATAAATCTCAAGAAGTTATTGGATCGAAAATTCCATCTCGAAAGATCCTTTTCCCATTGTTCGCAAAAATTTGACTTTGGATTTACAGCAAATTCGCGAACTGTTCAATTATCATAATCACATTGTTAACAATAAAAATATAATTATAATGTTTGAGCAAATTTATTCTTTAGGTTCTCACGAGGGAATTTGTGTAAATTGGAGGAACTGGCCTGAAAAACAGAGAGATTTATTCTGAATCTCGTATTTATAGAATCTCGTTGGGTTCAGCAGCCTTCGCTGTAAATAATTTTTTTCAGTATATTTTTTATAGGCTTGCCGTTCAGAGATTATGTATATTTTCCAAAATATTATCCAAAATGCCTATAGAAACCAATAATCTTCTTTATATTTTTATTAAACATTCATACATTTTGTGGAGATGTTGATGTGTCATTATACAAATGTCTGTCTATTAGATATATCAATGAATTTTGTTCTAATCGCCCCCAGGTGGCGTCAATGTTAAAACGAGAATTAGGAATCCTTTTATTTGTAGGTTGCCTTATTCTTGCGAGTGTTCCTGCAGCTTTATGTGTGAGTAGCCCACCAAGAGTGTATGTCGCTGGTGATGGTAGTGGAGATTTTATCTGTAATGGAACTGATGATCATGTGCAGATAAATCAGGCCCTAAAATTTGTAGCGGATAATCCTAAATATACAACTGTCTACCTTAAAGGGCCTTTTACGTACGTTATTAATGATTCTCTTTTAATCGACAGCAATACCATTCTTGAAGGAGATTCAACTGCTGTGATCAAACTGGCTGATAATGCAAGCTGGCCTATAATGAAACCAATGATCAAGCAGATGAGAAATTCCGGAAATAATATTGTAATAAGGGGGTTTGAAATTGATGGAAACCATGATGGTAATTCCAATGTTTCTAAGGGCAAAGGGTACTATAATATGATTTACTTAACTTACTGCAAGAATGTAAAAGTATACAATATGTATATGCATGATGGGCATGGAGACGGGTTGAGGATAAATTCTGGTGAAAACGTCCAGTTTTACAATAATCGGATAAATAAACTCGGGCACGATGGTCTGTTTGCAATTAATTGCAAGAATGTAGAAGCCTGGGACAATAAAATAGTCTGCAGGACAAATAGTGGGCTTAGAGTATGGAATTCTAACAAAGTAAAGCTGCACGATAACGTAATTGACTCTTTATACCGCCGGTGTACAGGTGGGCCAGGTATCCAGATCGAAAAGTCTAAAGATGTTATGGATAGTATCGAAATTTACAATAATATATTGCATGACACTTATGGGCCTGGAATCTGGATTTTCAACTATGATACTTCTTCTGCTACCAAAGAACAGGGGAAAAACGTCCATATTCATCACAATATTTTCTACAATACAGGTACTAATACTGCAATTTCCTGGACAGGGGGAATTATAGGCAGTGGATTCCATGACACTCTGATTGAAAATAATGTTTTTGACGGCGCATACCATGTAGCTATTACCAATATGTGTCCAGAAGTTTATTCTCCAGATTATTCGTCAGAACTCGGATACGCCACAATTGTCCGCAACAATATTATTGTAAACACCAAGTTGCGCATAAAGAATCCAAGTGGAACAGGGTATGGGGTGGTCAATTATCTCACCGATAATCACAAATTTGCACTGGACAATAACTGCCTTTACAATAACGCAGCTGGCAATTATAAAAACTGCGCATCGAAAGCTGATATCTACGCAAATCCTCTGTTTGTAGACCCGAAAAACCGTGATTATCACCTCCAGTCAGTTGCAGGTCACTGGAATGGAAAAAAATGGGTTAAGGACAAGTTGAGCTCACCATGTATTGATGCTGGATATGCCTAT
>DADO01000225.1:0-4096 GCA_002509325.1 Methanosarcina sp. UBA402
GAGCTCATCCCAAAAGTAATATAATGTTGAAATTATAAATATACTTTTATGTCCTTTCATGAAATCGATGACGTTCTATGGGAATCCATAGAACCTTATCTTCCTCCACAGAAATCACATACAGGAAGACCACGTGCAAATATGAGGAAGTTATTTAACGGTATTTTGTACGTTGTTATGACAGGTTGTACTTGGAAAGATGTTCCTCGTCGCTATGGATCTAAGTCAACAGTTCATAGATTTCATCTTTACCTGTGTGAACATGATATTTATAAGAAGATCTTCAATGAACTTTTAAACAAAGGTTATGATTTGAATAAAATAGATCTCTCTCATTGTTTTACTGATACAAAAGATATTCCGGCTAAAAAAGGGGAAATATCGGCTACGATGGTCACAAGAAAGTAAAAGGAGTAAAATTAAGCGTATTAGTAGATTTACAGGGTCTACCTCTCTCCATTATCGTTGTTCCTGCAAATAAGAATGACTCAACACTTTACATACCTACACTTAAAAATTTCGAGATAAAGAGACCTGTAGGAAGGCCTGTAAACAGGCCTTCCAAAGTGACAGCTGATGGAATGTATGACACAGCTAAAATCAGAAAATATAACAGGAAAAGAGGAATAAAGTCTAACATACCAGTAAATAAAAGAAACAGAAAGAAAAAGAAGAGAGGAAGGCCAATAAAGGTAGATAAGGAAGAATACAAAAAGAAAAGCATAATAGAAAGGTTCTTTAGCTGGATAGAGTCATGTAAGAAAGTATTTCCAAGATATGAAATAAAAGAGGAATCATATCTAGGAGTTGTAATGGTAGCAGCAATAATTAGATTAAATGAAGTTTTGGGATAGGCTCAGGATTTAAACGGCTTAACTGAGAAATCAATCGTATTAAAACTCCATTAATTTTATAATACTAGTGCATCGATTCCAAATTATAGAAACAAAACTATACTTTGAAATCAACACTGTTCAATGGGTTTTTTCATAAAAGAACCACGGATGGATACGGATAAACACGGATACCGGCCATCCGTGTCCATCTGTGTTTATCCGTGGTTTTATTGAGGATATATGGAATCAACGTACTAGAACCAGGAAGTTAAAACCAAGGAATTATTCGGATAATATTTCTTCCGCCTCTTTAGCTCCTGCCTCAAGCTCCTGCTTATGTTGAGGGTCAAACTTAATTAAAAGGGCCTGAAACTCTCCGATGTGCGTTTTTTCCTCTTTTGCTACATCCATAAGGACGGCTTTTACATTCGTATTTTTTGTTAAATTTGCCATTTGTTCATATAGGTTTACAGCATCAAGCTCGGCAATTATTGCAGCTCTGAGGATCTCTTTATCGATATCTACTTCAGGTATGCCTTTAATGTTTACAGGTATTTTGGATAACAACTCATCCCCCCGCTTTTACTTATATGCGAACATAAAAATAAATATTTCTACCAAATTTTGTTCCTGGTATCCTCCTATCCTGGTATCCTCCTATTGTCCTTTATGAAAAAAATATTCGGATTAGCAACTGCAACATTTTCTGATCAGCCGTAGCTGATTCTGTAAATCACATTATTCTTATCATCCGAAACTAGCAAGGCTCCGTCAGGCATCACAAGGACATCGACAGGTCTTCCCCAGGCTGCAAGCCCCTGGAGCCAGCCGTCGGCAAAAGGTTCATAACTTACAGGCTTTTCGTTCTCCAGCCTGACAAGGGAGACCTGGTATCCAATTGGGATTTTCCGGTTCCAGGAGCCGTGTTCGGCAATAAATATCTGGTTTCTGTATTCTTCAGGAAACATTGTGCCTGTGTAAAAGGTCATCCCAAGAGGAGCAACATGCGGGCCCAGTTTGATTGCAGGAGGTGTGAATTCCGAACAGTTCCGAAGTTTCCCAAATTCAGGATCAGGAATATTTCCCCCGTGGCAGTAGGGAAAACCGAAGTGCATCCCCTGCACAGGCGCCCGATTAAGTTCATCTGGAGGTGCATCGTCTCCAAGCCAGTCCCTTCCATTATCAGTGAACCATAATTCTCCGGTCGCAGGATTCCAGTCAAAACCAACGGTATTTCTGATTCCCCTTGCAAAAATTTCAAGCTGGTTTCCATCGGGTTCCATCCTCATAATTGTTCCGTACCGCTCGTCTTCTCCTTCCTTATTACAGACATTACACGGCATTCCCACAGGCACATACAGCTTTCCGTCAGGCCCGAACTTGATGTATTTCCAGCCATGTGCGTGGTCGGATGGGAATTTATCATTGACTACAACAGGTTCAGGCGAGTCTTCAAGCCTTGCTTCAATGCCATCATAGCGAATTACTCTGGAAACCTCAGCAACATATAGCGAGCCATTCCTGAACGCCACTCCATTTGGCAAATCCAGTCCCTCGGCAAGCAAAAATACATCATCGGCTTTACTGTCATTGTTCCGGTCAAGGATTGCGTAAACCTTTCCTGCATCCCGATTTCCGACAAAAAGCGTGCCATTAGGGCTAAGCGCCATTGACCTCGCACCCTCAATATTCTCGGCATAATAATTAACGGAAAAACCAGGAGGAAGCTCAATGCAGGAAAGTCCTGTCCCATTTTCTCCGCAGTTATCAATTGGAACGGTTCTCAGGAAGACATAAGTAACAAAAATAAGTACAATTACAACAAAGAACCCAAATATTATCTTTGATCCTTTCATTTCCCCCACCATTTTGAAAATCGAAAACTCCAAAATCTAAGATAGATATTAGTGGCTTTATAGAAATGCTTTTTTAAGGAACACATTAATACTTTCATCCGACTTCCTCAAACCTTTTTTATAAGTTTTATCCTATCTCAGGGTAATGCCTGCCCCCAGTTCAAGATTAAATGCTCCAGAAAGGAGAATTATCATCCACGCGGATATGGACAGTTTCTTTGCGTCAGTTGAGGCCAGGGAGAGGCCAGAACTGAAAGGTCTGCCTGTAGTTGTGGGCTCTGACCTAAAAGGAGGTTTGGGAAGGGGGGTTGTAAGCACCTGCTCTTACGAGGCGCGGAAATACGGAATTCATTCTGCAATGCCGATCTCACTGGCTTATAGGCTCTGTCCGGATGCAGTTTTTTTGCCTGTGAATATGAAACTGTATGCAGACGTCTCGGCAAAAATAATGGAACTTTTAAAGAGATTTGCAGATAAGTTTCAGCAGGTCAGTGTGGATGAGGCATATCTTGTGCCAGGACCTGAGGTCAGGAATTTTGAAGAGGCTGCCCTTTATGCTCTCAGGATCAAGGATGAAGTCTGGAAACAGGCAGGAATTACCTGCTCGGTCGGGGTCGGGCCGAACAAGCTTATTGCAAAAATTGCTTCTGGCTTCCAGAAGCCTGACGGGCTTACCGTTGTCAGGCCCGGAGATGTAAGGGAATTTCTGTTTCCGCTGCCGGTCTCAAAAATTCCCGGCATAGGGGAAAAGACTGCTAACACTCTGAAATCAATGGGAATTACCAGGACAGAAGAACTTGCAAACTGTGATGTACAGCTGCTTTCGGAAAGGTTCGGGAAAATGGGGCTCCGCATAAAACAGCTGGCAAACGGGCTTGATTTTGGAGAGATCCGGGAAAAGGAAAGTGTAAAATCAATCAGCAGGCACGGGACCTTTGCTGAAGATACAAATGACCCTGTAAAGATTACCGGCTCTCTCAATCTGCTTGCAGAAAGTGTGCACAGTTCCCTCCTGAAACACAAGTTCTTTTTCAAAACCGTAACCCTTACCGTTCGTTTTGATGATTTCTCAACCTATACGCGCTCAAAAACCATTCCAAGCTGGACTTCGGACATCTCTCTAATCAAAAAGATAGCCACACTGCTTCTCTCGGAATTTATAGGAAGCCGAAAGCTCAGGCTTGTAGGCGTAGGGGTCACAAAACTCCGCGAAAGAGACGAAAAACAAACCTTGATCACAGACTTTTAACGCAAACTTTTTCAAAAAAAGTTTGATCAAAAACGACGTGACGGCGTGATCAACCGGCGCAACGGTTGATCGAAAACGGTGTAATGTTTGGATTTGAAAGCCTTATCCCCAAAACCCTATCGGCGTGATCAACCGGCGCAACGGTTGCGGTTCAA
>DADO01000225.1:4353-7696 GCA_002509325.1 Methanosarcina sp. UBA402
CCCTATCGGCGTGATCAACCGGCGCAACGGTTGCGGCCCAACGGTTGCAGCACAAAGGTTGCAGCCCAACCCCAGTTTGAAACTGCCATACTTATATATTTTATAATAGAATACTGAATTAGATCCAATGAAAAAAACTGTAAAGATGGCTCTGGCCCTTCTCATAATTTCTATTCTGACTGTGCTCATTGCTTATGCCACGCTGCCGTTTCTAAATTATATTTTTGGAGCCCTCATTCTTTTCACCATATTCCAATCTCTTTATCATTTTCTCATAAGGAAAGCCAAGCTTCGAAAGCAAATTGCAGCTGTATTCGTGATAATAATTTCCATTTTTGTTGTACTTATTCCTTGTTATTTTCTTTTAAGTGTTATTGTCAGTGAAGTCCAGCAGCTTTTACTTGATCAAGAATCGATTATCACATCTATCGAATCAGGAGCTAACTTTTTAACTCATCTTCTCTCAAAGCTGGATATTCCTGTAAATATATTTCAGACCAAAATAGAAGAAAAGGCAATGGAACTTATCTCACAGGCCATTAATTACACAAGCCTGTTCATTCTGGGCTCAATCCAGAGCCTAAGTCACCAGTCCATTGGTCTATTGATAATGTACTTTATGCTCTATTACCTCTTTACAGGGGAAGATTCGGACTTTATGCGCCAGATTTCTGTTGCAGTTCCCTTCAATGAAGAAAATACAGCCACTCTCATGAGTGAATTCAAAAAAATCGTCAGGACAACTCTTATTTCCAGCGGGGCAGTCGCTCTTGCCCAGGGTGGAATCCTGACCATCGTGTTTCTCATCTTTAATATCCAGGGAGCTTTTCTTTGGGGTGCCATCGCAGCAATTCTGTCCTTTTTACCTGTAGTCGGAGCACCTTTTGTCTGGGTCCCTGCAATCTTTGTCCAGCTTTTCCAGGCTGACTATACTGCAGCGATCGCCATACTTGCAGCCGGTCTTTTTATAAGCGTGCTTGACAACATCCTGAGGCCCGTTATCCAGAAAAAAGTTGGAGAAATCCATCCCTTTTTGTCCCTGCTAGGAATTGTTATAGGAATATCCCTCTTCGGATTGCTGGGAATTGTTATAGGTCCCCTCTTGCTCTCTTACTTTATTCTGACCGTAGAGATGTTTTCCAGAGAGTATCTTTCTGGAAGGGAGTAAAATGTGCAGATTGAAATACTTGGGTGTGAGTCTTTCGGGGCAAGATCTCTTGCCTGTGTTGTAAAGACAGATGAGAGAACGATTCTTATCGATCCTGGGGTTGCGCTTGCACGCTTGCGTTCAGGCCTGCTCCCTCACCCAGTAGAGGTTGCTGCTGCTTTCAGGATAAGAGAAAAAGTTCTTTCTGCATTTGGACAGGCTACCGATGTTGTTATCAGCCACTTTCATGGGGACCATATGCCAATGAAGGCTGAAGATCCATATCAGCTGCCAATAGAAGCCCTTCCTCCCCTTGATGAAATTAATTTCTGGTGTAAAGGCCCGGAAAAAATCTCCAGCCTATCTTTAAAACGGAGGCATGAGCTCTCGGATTTCCTGGGGTTTCTTCTTCCGGCTTCGGAAGGTAAGAAGTCCGGCAGTATGGACTTTTCTTCTCCTGTTCCTCACGGAGCCAGAGAAAAGGGCTTTGGGACTGTAATGATGACCCGAATTTGTGAAGGAGACGAGGTTTTTGTCCATAGTTCGGACATACAGCTTCTGGACAGGAAAGCCGTCCTGAAGGTACTTGCCTGGGAACCCACAATTGTTTTTACCTCAGGTCCTCCTCTTTATCTTTCACACCGAGTCCCTGAAGCAGGAAGAGAAGCCTATGAAAATGCTCTCCTCCTTGCTGGACATGTGGATACCCTGATTCTTGACCATCATCTGCTCAGGTCTTTTGAAGGGTATAGCTGGTTAAAAGAGTTTGCCGGAAAGGTTGAAAATCGAGTTCTCTGTGCTGCAGAGTTTATGGGAAAAACTCCTGAGCTTCTTGAGGCTCAAAGGAAAAAACTTTATGAAAAAATGCCCGTGCCTTCAGGCTGGCACGAAGCCTATGCAAAGGGTGAAACAAGTTTTGAGGAATATATCTAACAGATTTTGATAGGTTCTAACAGATTCTTTCTGATAGGTTCTAACAGGTTTACCTTTGAATTCAAAGCTTATTCGGTCAGGGATCCTGGGTTTAGTTATCGATATTGTTAATCTGTTTAGAATGCTGTTCATAATAATCATAGAGTTCTTTTCCCCACGCAAGAGCTTTAGGCTCAAAGCATAACATATACTTCCGATCAAAGACCGTATTTTTTGGAAAAAGAGCTATTGTCATAAAGTTATTGGCTGCTACAATAGCAGGAATTTTCTCACAGTCCGTACAGACAAAAAGTTTTGCATTTTCTTTTTTAAGATATTTCTCGGTCTGTTCTCTATAATCTTCAATCCACCTTTTCAGTACTGATTCTGGAAGGACCAGTGAGGTTGGAATTCCTTTTTCGGCAATTTCCAGGTGAAAAGAAGGGAAAAGAGGATGAAAATAAGGAATTACAGCCTCCAGTTTTTTAGAAATTAGAACGTTTTTGGCATACTCCGGGATCATCTCAAACATATGGTCTACCTGAGGTTCGATTATAGTGCAGTGACCAAGCTCGTTAATTCTTCGCAGGAGGAAAGCTGGAATCTTGCTGATTTCCCGATCTGCCCAGTAATCCGCGTTTCCTTCGAGAACATCAAGTGTTTCCACAAGTGGCTTCATCTTCTCAACCACAATCCTGCCGATTTCGCTCAGTTCATAGAGATTTTTTTTCTGAACTATCAGATGGTGTTCTTTGAGCTTTTTCACCTGCGGCTGTACTGCGGTTGCACTGGCATTAAGGGCTTTTTTCAGTGTTTCGATATCCTTTGGCCCTTCAAGCAGAAGGAGCAGCACATTTTTTCTTTTATCAGAGAGAAGAATCAAATCGAGCAGAGTGCTTTCCATATCATTCACCTTAACCGGATGCCTGCAGGCTTTTAATGCATTGAAGTTCCATAATTCCAGGATGATTTGAAATGAAGAAGATAATATTAAAAGCTGAAGTACACTCATTTATTTATAAAAATTGAAAATTAATAGTTAATATATTTTACTCTTCTATCAGTAGTTCCGAATATCCTTAGTTTCGAAACCTGTTTTTTACAAATGAAGGCATAATTAAAAAAGGTATTGAAGATCATGCAGTCATTTATTATGACACATTATGACACCAAAAAACGACTCCATCTCTTGTATAGAAACAGCCAGCTTGCTGGCTGCGTCTTCTAAACTTCTTAGTATCGATAATATAATAACTTTACCTGCTGAAGCAAATTATAGTTATC
>DADO01000115.1:0-22578 GCA_002509325.1 Methanosarcina sp. UBA402
TTGAACAAAAGGCAATTATCAAGTTGTATAATTTCATTGTAAAATTTGTGCATAGTCTCCACTAACCCATTTTATGATTTTTTGATATATCTGGAAATTTATGGCTCTGTAGAAAACCTATCTATATCAGGTGAAAGGGGCTGAAAAGAGATTAGTATATCCATATCAGACTATTCTGTTCAAATTCATGAAAATTCATTATTTTCGGAGGATTTCTACAGAGCCAAACTATGCTTTTTATTTGTTCCTCAAATAGATTCATCCAAATCTTAGCAAAAGATTTTGATTTAGCTAACTAAGTATATTTACATCAAGAGTATATCCCGAAACCCTTTTCTTAGTTAATCAGGATTTACAAAATTGCTCCGCGGCTTTTCACATGATTTTTATTACAACCTGATCTCCGCTTTTCAACCCGAACTGAAGCGCAGCATTTCCATTGTTTACCGCAATTTCCAGAAAGCTGTGACTGCCTATAAGGACAAGGGGCTCTTCCTGCCTGACAAAAGCGTAGGTTTGAACAAAGGATACCCTTCTGCCGTTTACTTTCACCTGTGAGCCGAAAGTGCAGAACTTCAGGACTGTATCTTCAGGAATATTTGTAATCACGTTTCCGAAACTGTCAGCATAAACGACCTCCCCTACAAGGAATGGCCCATCAATTCCGAAATTTCCGAAATCAAGGTCTACGAAATCCGAGATTTTGTGCCCTACAACCTCGATCTGCATACCTTTTGAGAGCCTGGCCCCCACAGGTGCAAAGATATCCCTGCCGTGAAATGTTGCAGAGATTCCGGATTTGAGCATAATTTCCTTATTTGTGATCTCATACACTTCCATATCTCCCAGGCGGCGGGCTGCAGGTATCATGAGCCCGTTATCAGGGCCCACAAAAAATTGCTCTTTGCCTTCACGGCCGGCTTTTAACACAAGGGCACGGCGGGAAGTTCCAACCCCAGGGTCGACAACTCCCACATGCACGCTTTTAGTCGGGAAATAAGGAATAAGGGAGTAAAGGGCAAATGCTCCTTCCCTGATTCCTCCCTGCCGGATGGAATGGGTGACATCAATTATCTGTACTCCGGAATTAATTCCAAGGATCACGGCTTTCATGGCTGCAGGATATAAGTCTCCAAAATCAGTGGTTAGGGAAATTATGGACATGAATAGTATTCGGCTTTTTTGCTATTTCACACTATGTCGAATTGAAAAATAATATTAAGATGTGAAAAGATACGGCCCAGCATTGGAAAATATAGAGGAAAATAGAAGAAGCGTGAAGAAAATGAAATATACAAAAATATTGTTCATACTGATTCTCATAAGCCTTGCTCTTCTTACATCCGGATGCGAGGAAAAAATGAACACTGAACCGAGGGCTGAGTCTCTACAGGAACCTTTTACCGAATTTTATATCCTTGGGCCTGAAGGGAAAGCTGACAACTATCCTACAGAATACATACTCGGAGAGAGCGGGACAGTAATAGTGGGAATTGTAAACCATGAGCAAAAGCCCGTCAATTATACAATGGAAGTTAAGCTTGAAAACACATCTCTGCCTTTACCCCCGGACCAGCAACATATAAGTCTCGGGAACAACGAGACCTGGGAAAAAGCAGTTATCATAACCCCACCTTTTGAGGGAAAAAATATGATACTTGCATTTTCTCTCTACAATGAGGACGAGAAAGAAGTACTTGAAGAGGGCACCTGCCTGCCTTATAGAGACCTAAATCTATGGATAAATGTGTCACAGAATACCTCAGAGAACGGCTCAACTCCGATAAAGGAGATATAAGCAGCCGGGCTGAAATTTAATATCAGGTCCACCTTTCCAGAAAAATCTGAGAGGATTAAAATCACTGAATCCATAGAAAAAGAGAAAAAGAATTTAGCTTGTGTTAGAGAGATTTAAATGCACAGGGCCCGGTTGCACACTTCCCGCAGGCAGGCTGGTTATGTTCGGAAAAGGCTTTTGTGTTTTCTTGAAGCAGCCTGAAGCATTTTTCCTTATCGAACCCTTTTATATTGACAGCACCAGCCGGACATCTGTCCATACAGACAAGGCATTTCTTTCCTTTTTTATAGCGGCAGAATTCTTCGACTGGGCGTGGAGTAGGAGGAATTTCTGCGGAAATAAGTATCGTCCCAAAGCGGCCGGCACAACCGGCTTTCGTAATAAGCATATGGTGAACGCCGAAAGTGCCCAGGCCAGCAGCGTAAGCTGCACTCTTGTGGGACCATGCAATGTCAAAGCCTTTATTTTTGTAATCAAAAACAATTGGAGGCACAACTGCAGCAATTCCGTCTTTTGCCAGCTCGGTCTTTAATATTTCGTTGATTTCTCCGGTAAGATGGTCTGTTTCAACTTTAGCCTGAATCCATTCCTTTATAGGTCCCTGGGATCTCCAGTTCAGTTTCACAAGTTCTTTTTCAAAAGGCAGGAAAAAGGAAACAACAGTTTTTGCTTCGGGAAAGATCTCTTCAGGGTGAAGGTGATGAGGTCCAATGACTTTCTTCATTTCATCAAAAATGGAGTCCCTGGCTGAAGCGTAGCCTATAAGAGGTTCACGATATTGAGTTTCAGTGCCGGGATTTGCGGCAGCTTTTTTGATAATACTTTCGATTCTGTCTTTTAGTTCCATACCGGGCCCTTTTTTGAATTTATCTTTCAATGAAGTATTAAGTAGATATAAAATCATAATAAAGTGGGGATTTATAATGATAGGGACTTCTGAAATAATGGTTACTCTTGGAGTAATATTTTATCTGATATTTTATTTGATAATACCATTGCTGCTTTTGATAATGATATATAAATTTAGAAAAATTGACAACATTCAAATAGAGCAATCGAAAAAAATTGAAAGCATCCAAAGAGAGCTAAACCGAATTCAAGGAGAACTTAAATAGAATATTTGTGATGTTCTTATTTTAAATTATTTTCTTCAAGTTTCAATAAAAGTTGCTCTGGCGCGTCCCGTAGTAAACTAACAGACTATTCGATTGAAATAACAGATATGACTTTTCAAACGAATATCGAAAACATTTCTGGAAAATAGGTAGAAATTTATACAGATCTCTTCTTTTTGAGAACATGAGATATCAGTGAGTACACAAGAATATTGAATATAACAAGGATTCCAAACTCAGGATACAGATCAGAGATCCCATAATTATTCAACATAGCATTTTTTATTCCGTTAAACACATAGGTGCTCGGTACGAGATACGAGAGATACTCAATCTCTCTGGAGAAATCAGCTAACAGGGCCAACAAAATAAGGGGTGACATGCAAATAGTAGAAATCAAAGAAGCAGAAGAATAATTATCAGCATAAATAGCAATCAGAAGCCCGAGACCTGTGAATGCCACAGAACCAAGGAATACGAAAAACATGACAGAGAGAGAGTTTCCGACGAACCCTCCGTTAATAAAAATTATAGTTAAAGATATGAGTATTGTAAGAAATAGTCCAAAAAAAGACTTGCCATATATTACATCTTTCTCCGAAGCCGGCGACACAAGTATTGCATCAAGAGTTTTTTTCTCGTATTCAGTAGTCAGTGTATTGGGCAAAACCATCATTCCGACAAATATTATCGTAAACATAACCCATATCGGGATGTTAAACAGGGACTGAAAGCCTGCAGGGAGCATGTTTAAGGAAAAATGTACCGGGTACTCCTGTTCTGCAAAATCCATGATTATATCTTTGTAGGTTTGCAAAAATACAACAGATCTTGCATCATAAGGATTGACCATAATATTCAGTGAAGGAGTGACTCCATTTTTAACATCAGCACTGAAGCCTTCCGGGACTATCATGATGGCCGCAACTTTTTCATTGTAAAGTAACTCTTCAGATTCACCAGCAGAGTCTGTGATGATTACTTCATAATTACCTATTGAACTGAGGTGTTCAATAAAATCGACACTTGAGCCTTCATCATATACGGCAACAGGTAGTATGACATTATCAGTCAACGAAATTGTAGAATTAAAAAGAATCGATAAAAATACAGGAGTTAGCAATACAATCAATATGTTCTTGCTTTTAATTGACGATATCAAGTCCTTCCTGAAAATAGCCAGTATAATATTAAGATTCATCAGTTAATTTCTCCCCAGTTAATATTATAAAAACATCCTCAATTGTAGCCTCTTTTGAATGTACAAAAGATATTTGATTATTTTCGGAGAATTTCTTAAAAACGTTACTACTAGCTCTTGTATTCAGCGGCAAGTCGTAAATATCTCCTGTTACTGTTTCAATCCTGAGAATTGCCTTCCCATATTTCTTTTTTAGATTTTCAGGTGTGTCCATAGCTATTATAGAGCCTTTATGCATAATAGCTAGGCAGTCACACAAAAAGTCCGCTTCCTCCATGTTATGCGTTGTTATAAGGATTGTTTTGCTCTGGAGTTTAAGATCGAGAATCACTTGCCGGATTTCCCTTGCTGAATGCGGGTCCAATCCACTGGCAGGTTCATCCAGAAACAAAATATCAGGATCATTGAGAAGAGCACGAGAAATCATGATCTTCTGTTTCATGCCTTTTGAAAGAGTCTTTATTTTGTATTTCTGATACTTTTCCATCCCCACGGCCTTCAATACTTCTCTTATTTTTTCTTTTGGAGAGCTGTAAAGCTGACGGAAAAAATTGAGGTTTTCATAGACTGATAACTCTTCATACAGGTTCTGAGACTCGAAAACAACACCTATTTTCTTTTTTATCTCTATTGCATTCACTGCAGTATTTAGCCCACCAATATATGCAGTGCCTGAAGTAGGAGGAAACTGACAGGTAAGAATCTTAATAGTAGTGGATTTTCCCGCTCCATTTGGTCCTAGGAGTCCGAATATAGCCCCTTTTTTGACACTAAACGAAATATCATTTACAGCTTTGAAATCATCATATTTTTTAGACAAATTTTCAACAATTATCGCTTCGTCCAGAATATCACCTACCGGTTCGAAGTATTAGAAAAAATATACTTTGATTATGTATCAACTCGCCATTTTTGTCTTTATACAAGATTTCAGAGAAGATTGAAGATTGAATTTTGGCATATAGTGCGGGATAAATTAGATGCTATAGGTATTAATTCATATTCAATTTGTAAGATATTATAATATGAAAAAGAATTTCTTAACAACTGCCTTCGATTTTTAATAAAAACTCTTTTACATCCAGCCCGCCTGCATAGCCAGTAAGTTTCCCATCTGCCCCGATTACCCTGTGGCAAGGCACGATTATTACAATTGGGTTCCGGTTATTTGCAAGCCCCACAGCTCTATAAGCTCTAGGCTTTCCGATAAATTCAGCTATCTCTTTATAAGATCGGGTTTCCCCATAAGGAATTTCACATAAAGCTTTCCAGACGGACTTTTGAAAATCCGTTCCTTCAGGAGCCAGCTTAAGGTCAAAGGATTCGAGTTTTCCGGAAAAATAAGCTTCAAGTTGCCTGGCAGCCTCCTTGAAAAACTCTTTGTTTTCTATCCAGTCAGAAGGAATTTCTATTCTCTTCTTGCCTTTCAGGAAAATAAGACGTTTCAGCCCTTTTTCATTCCCTGCCAGAAGAATGGGACCGATTGGTGACTCGATTATGTCATAATACATTTTGTTCATCTCCTAGCACAGTCGCTGATTGCAGGCAGACCGGTTTTTTCCCATCCTTCAAGGTCATAATACATTTTGTTCATCTCCTAGCACAGTCGCAGAGGGTAACATTGTATCAGATAGAAATGTTTATTCAATGACCTGGTAAAAGGAATTCACTGTAGAGGGGAGAAATGAGGCAAAAACTGAGGCGAGAACTGAGGGGAAGAACTTCATGAAAACAGGTCCCGATAAATTTTCAAATTCCGGACTGAAAGTTTCGTTTGTCTACTCTGGCTTCTTTTTAAGGTACAGATTCTTCTAAAGCGTCTTCCCTGCTGCTGAAGGGATATGAATCATTCCATTCAGTCGGGACCTCAACGGGATTAAGCTTTTCAAATATATATTCCTCGCTTACGGTTTCAGAAGGACTCCCTAGTTCTTCAGAAGCCCCACTTTCTGAAGAAACTGATATGAGTAGAAATATCCCAAGAGTGATAAGTCCTTTAACTATTCCAAAAGCGATAAGCTTTTTAACTGATATTCGTCTCATAAAACCGATAAGTCGTTTCATAAAAGCAATCCCCCTGACAGGCTAACAAAAAACATCATCTAGATCGTATATTACCAGATCATATATTATCCAGTCGTATATTATCCAGGTCATATAAGAAGACTTCCAGATATCTCAACAAACTAAGAATAACTTTGAATGTTTTTAGAATAGTGATGTAAAAAGCTATCGATTTTAAACTGCCAGAATGATAAATTTTCAGTGAAGAGGACGAATTCTTTTTTCTTGAGCATTTTCAACAAGATAGTCGAATTTTGCATAAATTGAGTTTAACTTTCAAAGAGCTCGAATTATTCAATAACGTATTCTAATGAACACGTTTTATAATTAAGATAAATATTATTAATTTTTTCCGAAAGTATTATATTTAGCAAAGTTTTAACTTTGAGGCACTAGTCTAAAAACTTAAAAAATTGCCTCAGAGCTCATCGCCGGACTTTGATCTTGATGAAAGAGGCAGGATTCAACCTTCAAGAGGAAAAGCAGAAAATCCCTGGAAAGAGGGGAGTGAGACGATGACAAACCAGAAAACACTTACAATACTTGCGATAACCGTCCTGCTGGTTCCGGTCCTTTTTATATCGGGCTGTACCGGGGAACTCAGTGCGGAGAAAATCGTAGAACAGATGCAGGAAAAAGAAGCCAGTATTCAGGATTATTCGTATACTATGCAAATAACCTCATACTTTGGAAATCAGACAAAGGAAATTGAGATCCAGACCCTGCAGAAGAAACCAGACAAGACAAAAACCGTTTCAATAAAACCTGAAGAAGAAGCAGGCTCAATTGCGGTTGTGGATGGAGAATTTATGTGGACTTATGACCCGAAAACAAATACGGTCATAAAAATGGAAATGCCGGATACCCCTATATTGGGAGAGATAGATTACGCAGGAATTATTGACGAGTTTCTGAACAAAAGGGATGTCTCTCTGCTTGGCATGGAAGAAATAGACGGAAGGCCCACATACCTGCTGGAGACAAAACCAAAAGAGAAAGAAGAGGGACTCCTTATAGGCCGGATGAAATTCTGGGTGGACAAAGAGACATGGATGTTTCTCAGGTATGAAATGTATGACAGTAGCGGAGACCTGAGTATAAAATTCGAGATCCGAGACCTCAAAATCGATCAGGGGATCCCGGACTCCGAGTTTGTATTTGAGGTGCCAGAAGGGGCAACGGTAAAGACCGTGAATTTTGACTCATTAATTCCCGAAGAAATAACCCTCGAAGAAGCCAGAGAAGCTGCAGGATTTGAAATCCTGGTTCCGGAATACCTCCCCGAAGAGTATGCCTTTAACTATTCTACAGTCTCTAACAACAGCTGGATAGCTCCTGAAGGGCAGGCCTTTGAGACGGTTTCCCTGAAATACGAAAACGAGGAGGGAGATTACATTTTCCTTTCGGAAACCGTATACGAAAACAAGGCCCAGAAAGCTCACGAGGCTCAGGAAGCTCCAATCATGAATTCTGCAGAAGAAGTTTCTATTAACGGGATGGAAGGGAAGTACCTTGATCTGGGGAACATGAAAATCCTGAGCTGGAAGATAGGAGATATTGATATGAGCCTTACCGCTTCGCTGAAAAAAGATGAACTGTTGAAGATTGCGGAGTCAATACGGGAAAATGTCTGAAAAACTCTTTTAATGGTAATTAAACCGGAAAATGGTGAGGAATATGGCAACAAAGAAAGCGTTATTCCTGCTGGCTCTCGTAATTCTATCCATCTTCACATCGGGCTGCACGGAAAAAGAACTGAGTGCCGAAGAGATTGCAGCTAAAATGCTGGAAAAACAGGACAGCATTGAAGATTATTCGTACACCATGCACATGACCTCTTACATAGGGAAAAAGGTCGTGGAAAACGAGCTTAAGACAATATACAAAAAACCACACATGATAAAAAACTTCATAGAAGAACCGGGAAAGGAAGCAGAAACGCTTGTGCTCTCTGATGGAGAATTCAGGTGGACCTATGATCCAGGGACAAACACGGTCATGAAAACAAGAATTCCTGAAACCCGGGAATTAACCGAAAATGACTATCTCTCAATCATAAAAATTTCTCTTAACGATACAGACCTATCCCTGCTCGGAACAGAGAAAATTGAAGGAAGGGAAGCCTATCTGCTGATGGCTACCCCGAAAGAGATAGGAGAGCAGGCTCCTGAATACAGCATGAAAGTCTGGATAGATAAAGAAACCTGGATGTGTCTTGGGTATGAGATGTATGACGATAACGGGAATCCAGTATCAAAAGTAGAAATCAGGGACCTTAAAGTAAATCTCGGGATTCCGGATTCTGAGTTTGAGTTTAAAATCCCGGAAGGAGCAACCATAAAGACTAGGGAGCTCGGAAGTATTGAACCTCCTGAAGAATTAAGCCTCGAAGAAGCTAAGGAACGGGTCGGTTTTGAAATCCTGACCCCGGAGTATCTGCCCGAAGGTTATGAATTCAGCCACGCGGCGGTTTATAATACCAGTGAAACGGCCCCCGAAGGCCAGGCTTATGAGGCGGTAATCCTGAAATACACAAAAGGGGAAGAGAGCATATCGATCACGGAAACCGTATATGAAGGCCAGGCTCCCGAATCTGCAATCATGGATACTGCCGAAGATGTTTCGATTAATGGGGCAGAAGGAAAGTATCTTTCGCTGGGGGGTATTAACGTGTTGAAGTGGAAGCTCGGAAGTGTTGACCTGGGCATGACTGCTTTTCTGGAGAAAGATGAGCTTCTGAGAATTGCGGAGTCCATACGGGAAAATGCCTGAAAAATGAAAATAATTTCGGGAAAATATAATTCGGGTGATGAAGAAAATGAGAGGGAAAAAAGCACTGGCTGTACTGCTCCTTGTAACTCTGGCCCTTTTTGTGTCCGGATGCCAGGAAAGGGAACTCAATATAGAAGATATTGCGAAACAGATGCAGGAGAAAAATGCTGCCATTGAGGATTACTCGTATACCATGTACATCACATCATGTGCCGGAGAAGGGGTATTGGAAGACCAATGGGAAGGTCAGATCAAGATTATGTATAAAAAACCGGGGATGATGAAGACCCATTCAAAAAATATTGGTGGAGAAAACTATGAACATATTACGGTTTCGGATGGGGAATTCAGCTGGAGTTATATGCCGGGGACAAACACGTTTTCAAAAGTAAAACTCCCGGAGTATAAAGAGCAAACAAAATCCGACTACATAAGCGGCATAGAGTATTTCCTGAATCAAACAGATGTTACGCTGCTGGGGGAAGAGGAAGTTGCCGGCAGGCCTGCGTACCTGCTTGAAACAATCCCGAAAATGGGGGTTGGAGAGGCAGCTGAAAATGAAAGTGAAAATGACGAGGAAGATGACAAGGAAGAGTTCTCTCCTGGCCCGACAAAAATCTGGATCGATAAAGAAACATTCATGCCTCTAAAATATGAAACGTATGACAGTAACGGAAACCTTGTGCAGAAAACAGAAATCCTTGACCTGAAAATCAATACAGGGATTCCGGACTCCGAATTTGAGTTTGAGGTTCCTGAAGGAGCAGAAATAATTACTGTAGAATCGGCCCCGATAGTGTTTACGGGAGATCCGGAAAGCCCGGGGAAAGTCCCTGTGGAAGATATCAAAGAGCATGCCGGTTTTGAGCCGCTGGTCCCGGAATACCTTCCCGAGGGCTATGCTTTCAGCCACTCAATGTCAATGAATACAGGGAAAGCAGCACCTGATGGACAGGTTTACGAAACGGTCAGCCTGACATATATCAATAAAAAAGAAAATAATGTCATGGTACTTACGGAAAAGGTATATGAAGGAGATCTCAGCGAATCCTCGATTATGGAAGGGGTAGAAGACATCATTATCAACGGAAAAGAAGGAAAGTATTTTGAAGAACCGGGAGACCCGGAGAGGGGAACAAAGCGGTTAAGCTGGAAAATAGGAGACGTTGAACTGAATCTTCTGGCATATATCGAAAAAGATGAATTATTGAAAATTGCAGAGTCAATTTCAGAAGCATAAATTCTGCATCAGNNNNTGAAGGAGATCTCAGCGAATCCTCAATTATGGAAGGGGCAGAAGACATCATTATCAACGGAAAAGAAGGAAAGTATTTTGAAGAACCGGGAGACCCGGAGAGGGGGACGAAGCGATTAAGCTGGAAAATAGGGGACGTTGAACTGAATCTTCTGGCGTACATCGAAAAAGATGAACTATTGAAAATTGCAGAGTCAATTTCAGAAGCATAAATTCTGCATCAGAAGCATAAATTCTGCATATACTGGGCGGTAAATTAAACGGGAGCAAACAATAGAAAAAATGCGGGAACAATCACGAAAAAGCACCAAATTAAAGCAGGAAAAATAAGAATTAGGATGAAAGAAAAGATGAAGAAAGTAAAGCCCGAAAGCTTCACTTTGTATTTAACCAGTGCCTCTTATTTTGCAAGGTTGTAGTTCTGGTTGACGATCTTAAGAGCGCAGAAGTTGCCGCACATTGTGCATGCGTCGGTGTCTTCAGGTGCCCTGCTGTTCCTGACTGCTCTTGCGTGTTCGGGGTCGATCGCAAGGGAGTACATCTTTTCCCAGTCGAGCTCCCTTCTGGCTCTGCCCATGTCAAGGTCCCACTGTCTTGCTCTTTCAGGGTACTTTATCATGTCGCCGACGTGGGCTGCAATTCTGGAGGTCTTGACCCCGGTGATAACGTCTTCGAGGTTTGGAAGGGCGAGGTGTTCTGCAGGAGTTACGTAGCAGAGGAAGTCACAGCCGTATGATGCAGATACGGATGCACCAATTGCGGTTACTATGTGGTCATAGCCAGGGGCGACGTCGGTAACAAGAGGTCCTAGCATGTAGAAGGGCTTGTGGCCGCTCATTTCTTTCATGAGCTTGACGTTGGTTGAGATCTGGTCAAGTGGTACGTGGCCAGGACCTTCGACAATTACCTGTAATCCCTGTTTATGTGCCTTGTCAGCCATTTCGGAGTTTATAATGAGTTCCTGAATCTGAGCGCGGTCGGTTGCGTCATGGACTGCACCTGCACGCATTCCGTTGCCAGTGGAAAGGACGACTTCGTGTTCCTTGAGGATTTCAACGAGGTAATCGAAGTTTTCATAAAGAGGGTTTTCCTTTTCATTGTGCAGCATCCAGGAGCTCATGAAAGCGCCACCGCGGGAGCAGAGTCCGCCGTACCTGCCGTGGGCTTTAAGCCTGTCAAGGGTGATGTTATTGATCCCGGTATGGATTGCCATAAAGTTAGTTCCCAGCTTTGCCTGGGCTTCGGTTGCGTTGAAGAGCTCGTCTTCGGTCATGTGGACTATTGAGCCGTACTTTCTTGCAGCTTCAATGAAAGCCTGATAAAGAGGCACTGATCCGACTGAAAGGGAGATGCTGTCAATGACTTTTTTCCTGATCCCGAGGAAGTCTCCGCCGGTCCCGAGCTCCATAAGAGTATCAGCACCTGCTTTTTCTGCAGCGATTGCTTTTTTGACTTCCATATCTGGATCAACGATGTCCGAGGATACTCCGATAGAGGCATTGACCTTGGTCCTGAGCCCTTCGCCTATACCGCAGATTTTAACCTGCCTGTAAGGAGAGGTTGGAATAACAATTCTTCCAGCTGCAACCCCACGGCGGATAAATTCAGGGTCAAGCCCCTCATCCTTTGCAACGATCTTCATTTCTTCGGTAATAATCCCTTTTTGTGCATCTTCCACGATTGTCATATTATTAACCTCAAGCTTTCTATCATCTGTGAGATTTGTCAATAGGATTTATCTGTAAGATTAAGCTGTAATTAAGGCAAGGTTGAGTTAGAACATAAAAGGCGAGTAATTATATATAACACTTTTTAAAAAATTAACTTTAACCATAATCAAGTTTACTTTACTTCGATGCCTACATGTGTTGAAAAATATAAGTAGCTCGATTAAAATAAATATTTCATAATTTAATCTCAAACCTTTTTTGAGTATGAAACAAGTAAACTTGTTCTGGACGAGAAATTGAAGAAGGCGAGATTCATAGTAAAATTAGGTATAAAATAGTAGCCTAACGAGAAAAACAAACTCACAGTTTTCTATATGGTATTTTTGCCCTTAATAAATGCAGTATAATTTTTTGAAAATATTAAAAGGTAAAATAATTAACTTAAGACTAGGTTAATTTTATATTAAGTTCCAAATATTATTTTTCGATGAAGTCCTCATTGCCTTTTACATTGGCAACTAAAATAAAGTAAAACTATTAAAACGGCACTTCCTGTCCCAGAATAGCCATGACTTTTACATAGCCTGTGTCATTAACTTTTGCCGCTAGTAGATTATTGTACTGACCTCTGTATTTTTCAGGCCATTCCGTTGGGTCGTTATTTGCACTCAAATAGACAAAGAAAGACACGTTTTCTTCTCCTTTTAGATTATCGCTTAAATAGATATAGGTGTCATATGTCGGATTTGAGGCATACTTAGTGTATTTTCCATAAGGGATAGAAAAAATATTAGATACATTTTCAACAGGAAACAACATCGAGCTTCCATTATTTATTGGATCAAAAATATCAAAATAGTTTGCAACAAAGCTAGTACTATAATCAATGTCTTCGAGCCTGGTTTCATTTGTTCTGAATCCAAGCATATAGCCTTTATCGGTTTCTGCAATAAAAGTTATCCAGTTTCCTATTATCTCCCGCTGGTTATCAAAAATTTTGGTTGCATTTTCAAAATAGGGGCCTCTTCCACTTTGATCAGACCAATTAAAGACTTTGTGTGTCAGCTTCTGGCTAAAACCAATATCTTTCTGAACAGGCGGAGTAAAAAACTTGCCTTCCTTAGATGCAGGGATAGGAACCATTATCACGGTCGTTCCCTGGACTTCTCTTCCGGAAAGATCTGTTACTTCGACAGTATACCTACAAGTGATATCTTCTAATATCTTCTAATATCTTCTCTCCAATCTACTTGATCCCTGTAAATTCCATGGACAAAATATGCCCACAATTATAAAAACAAAAAATATAAGAATGATCAGAAGATTTCTTTTTCTCATTTTTATTCCACCTGGTATTTTTAGGTACTTTTATAAAAGAAAATATTGACTTTCATAAAATTTACAATATTTCAGAGAATATTATTGTGATAGTGATATTAAAGCCCGGTAAGAATTATGTTTGAACTCCATAAACTAATTTGGGGCACAACTTCTATGAATTTTTTGACCAATCCCTCTAACAATATTAGAGAAAGGGAAATTTACAGACCTGAAATAGAAAAACAAAGGTTAATTAGAATTTTTAGACAGAACTTACTTATAAGGTAATCGCTGTTGGCTGTTTCTTACTTAAGCTTTAAATTTTGAGTTAACCTATTGAAGTGTAAGCTGTGCACGTTCTAAAAGAGGGAAACCGGAAGCTAACATATAAATCATACAATATATAGACTAAAAATTATCGTGAAACTAGTTTAATAGATACCAAATTTTTAAGAAATTAATTAAAAAAACATTAGTACAATTGATGCTATAGGCTAATGTAATAGTATCTAAACTCTAAAAAAGTTACTAGTTCAAATTAAAAATACAGGCTGAAAAAATAGAAGCTATTATTTCTCCCTTTTATTATTTTCCTGGATAAGCTTAACCGTTTGCCTGTGCAGGGTTACTATAAGATCACTTAGCATTCCGAAAATAAACATCTGAAGCCCGAAAATAATTAATAGGGCCGTGAGAACTGAAAGTGGAATACGTGTTATTCCATGAAACCATTCGGATACTACAAATGTTCCTGTGAGAAGACCTGCTAGAATAAAGATTGATCCAATGATTCCAAAATAAAACATCGGGTTATAGACTTTTGCAAGCCTGTAAATTGTAGACCCTATTCTAAACCCATCTTTTAGAGGATTTAGCTTGGTTGCACCTTTTTCATTTCTTGGGAGATAGGTAATTTGAACTTCTTTAACTCTTTGTTTTTTAAGAATACACTCTACAGAAATTTCGGTCTCGATCTCAAACCCTGTTTTATTAAGCTCAAGTTCCCTTACGCTTTCAAGCGTAAATGCACGATAGCCGGAAAGAATATCTTTTAGATCCGTTCCATACGCAACGTCAAAAAATAGGTTTATTACGCGGTTGCCTACAAGGTTAAGTTTTGTAAAAGCACCAGGAGAGTAATTCTCAAGCCGGTTGCCTATGACGTGGTCAGCTCGGCCTTCCAGAATAGGCTTGAGGAGGGAACGCACCTCCGAGGCGAGATATGTTCCGTCACCGTCAACCATTACCACATAAGGGCTCTCTATAAGCCCGAAAGCCTGGATCATTGCCTGCCCTTTACCTTTTCCGGTCTGCATGACAACTCTTGCGCCTTCGGCTTCTGCAATTTGCCCTGTGCCGTCCTTGCTGTTCCCATCGATTACCAGAATGTTGGAAAAGCCTTCCTGCCTGAAGTCCTTTATAAGCTGCCCTATTGTTGCAGCTTCATTCAGAGTGGGAATAAGAATGCAAACATCTGCGCTGTTCACGTTTCACACATATCCTTTGCCGGAACCTCTACGCGCGCCGCAGAATCCGTTTTACGTAAAACTATATCAACCACCTTATTTCCAGAAAAAGGTGTATAATGTAATAAATGTAATAAATCGAGGGTTCTTATAAAAGCCCCATATTGTCGAGCTGCTTGCGGACGACTTCTACGCCCCTCTCACAATCTTCGGGGGACTTGCCTCCTGTAACTACCAGTTTTCCGGAACTGAAGATAAGCACAACTACTTTAGGCTCATCGATTCTGTACACAAGGCCAGGGAACTGTTCAGGTTCATATTCAATGTTTTCAAGTCCAAGCCCTATTGCAATGGCATTCAGGTTTAGAATAGTATGCAAGTCTGCAGAAGCAACAATATTCTGGACAGTAATCAGGGGGTCCTCTATGGTTTCAATCCCGATACTGTTCAGCTTTTTCGCCATATTACCTATAACTGTATGTACATCCTTGACGTTTTTTGCCCCTGTACAGACAACCTTGCCGGAAGTAAAGACCAGGAATGCAGCTTTAGGATCTGAAACCCTATAAACAAGCCCGGGGAACTTCTGCTTGTTGTACTCGGCTCCTTCAAACTGGGATTCGATAACAGTTAAGTCGAATTCTTCAGCGAGTTTGGTGGATGCAACCACATTTTCGATCTTGATGCTAGATTCGCTCATTAGTCAACCCTCAGTATATAAAGCAAAAGTAATATCCTCTAACCAGTATATAAAGCTATAGTTAAATACCTTGCATACTATATAAATGCCTTATATATGAATATAAATGCGACGGAAAAACTTAAATTTAGGGCGCCCGTGATTTCAAAGAAATTAGGTAAGATATGAACGACCAGAGCGCTTTTACATACCCTTCAATTATCAAATTTTTTAAGACCTTCAAGAATAGAATCATACTTAGTACAGACTCTCTGGAGAAGATCGCCCTCAACACTGCGATGCGTGGGTATCAGAATTTGAGCCCCTTTTTCTATTTTAACCCCGCTTTTTGAAACTCCATAATCAGGTGCGACAAGAACCCCATCTGCGGAAATTCCAAGAGAGAGATCGTTTACGATTCTTGAAACCATTTCAGTTGCCGGCTTTACCTTCTTCTCGATAAGGACAGCAGAAGAAACATATCTTTCTCTGGTCTCCCTAATATTCTTAATACTATTTTCCACTGTTTTGAAGTCCACTTCATCGGGAAGTTCCTCAGTAAGTAAAGCAACTGCTTCGATAAGGTCTTCAAAAGTTGTTGAATGCATTTCAAGGATTTCTCCGTCGCAATACTGCCGTACAGTATCGGAGTAGCCAGCCGAGATCACGACAATATCTGCCTCAAGCAGGCGGGAAATTTCCTCCTTCGAAGGCGAGTAGGCATTGGCTACGAAATATTCCCTGATCCCACACATGTTCATAAGGGATTCATACATTGGAGTCACGGCAATAATCTTCTTTCCTATCCAGAGGTTGATCTCACTCTGCCCGCCCTGGGACCTTAAAAGCTCAAGGATTTTCTCCTTTATGGCTTTTGGGTCATTTCTTTTAAGCCCGAAATAATCTGCAAAAAGCGGGGTTGTGGAAAGTTGCCTGCTCCTCCCGCAAGGCACAGAATCAACAAAACCTCGCTCTATAAGATCTTTTATATGATCATAAGCTCCGCTTCCTCTCATATCAACGAGTTCGGACTGGAGCAGGGGCTGGTAATAGGCGATCATGGAAAGGGTGCGGAGTTTCGGGGCTGAAAGCTCTTTTGGGGCAACTTCCCGCATAAGTTCGGAGTATTCAGGCTTGACCTGCATAACATATCGCTCCCCAAGGTCAAGGACCTCAATTCCTGAGCCCCGGGATGAATAAACATCTGTTAGTTCCTCTACTGCCAAAAGGACGGTTTTTTTGGATTTTCCGGTGATTTTCATAAGTTTTTCAAGGCTTACTGCCCTGCCAGCAGCAAAAAGTACGGCTTCGATAATCTCAAGCTCACTCATGAATCTTACTCCCAGATTTAGTTTCAGGCTTCGAAAGTTCGGCTTTTGAAGTAATAGTCTCGTGAAAAAAAGATGGATTGTTCTCAGTGGAAAAGCCGGATTCCTCTCCCGGATAAATATATAATTCCTCGAAAAGCTCGTTCTGGAAAAGCCAGACCTTTTTGTTTGAAGCAAGGAAAAGAAGAGATAGGTAATCCATTATCCTGTCTTCACTCTTTTCAAGGAAGCTGGAAAAAGCTACTACAGGCTGCTTCGCAAATAGTTTAGAAAGGCTTGCCCATATCAGAGTCAGGTGCGAGCTAATGGTTTCTTCGTGCGCAATGCCCAGAACGTCCCCGGTAGTAAACTGGGGCCAAAGCTCGGATTCTTTTGAGATCTGGCTGGCTTTTTTTTTGTTTTTTCTGGAGAGGCTTTTTTCGGCTTTCTTGAGTTCAAGAATCAGTTCTTTGAGTGTAACCGGTCTCGTGGAAATCCTGCGGACAGGAAGCTTCGGAACAGGAAATTCCTCTGGCTCAGGGAAATCGGGATCATCAAAAAAATCCGGATCGAACTCATCGATCTCTTCCTCTTCCACCTCCAGAATTCCCAAGGATTTCATGCGAAGGAGAATAGCAGAATAAAGAAGGGTCCTTGAAGAAATTCTAAGGTCCATCTGTTTGAGTTCTTCCACTCTTCCCAGAAAACTGTCAGTAAGCTGTACAATATCTATATCCCAGGGGTCGATTTTTCCATCCCGAGTAAGCTCAACCAGTATACCCAGAGGTTCATAAGTTTCAAATTCCGAGATATCAAGCAGATCCCAGTCAATTCCAAGGCATGATAGCGTGCATGGCAGCCCATAAGTTTCAGGGTCTGCAAAAAGAGAATCGTTTTCTCCGGATTCACGAACTTTATGGGCTTGAGGTTGGGGAATCTCATGCGCTGCCCCCGCATTATCCATAAGTTCAGCCATTAAGCTTCACCCCGGTAATGCTCGTGAGATTATTTTCCTGCATTGTAACCCCTATTGTCCTGGCAGCAGCCTGAATCATTGGTTTTCTTAAGGAAACAACAATAAACTGGACTTTTGATCCTGAGGCTTTAACACGCCTTGAGACCCTTTCCACGTTCCAGCCGTCCAGAAACATATCAATTTCATCAAAAGCATAGAAGGGAGCAGGACGGTATTGCTGGATCGCGAAAATGAAAGCAAGAGCAGTAAGGCTTTTTTCTCCTCCTGACATCGCTTCTATCCGCTGGAGAGTTTTTTCCCTGGGTTGTGCCCGCAGAGTCATCCCTCCTGCAAAAGGGTCGTCAGGGTCCTCAAGTAAGAGCTCACCCACACCGTCAGAAAGCTCGTGGAAAATCTCCCTGAAATTGGCATTAATGCTTGTATACGCTTCCATAAAGGCATCTCGCTTTAACTTCTCGTACTGATCAATACGCTCAAGGAGCTGCTCTCTCTCAGTAAACAGAGTATCCCTTTTTCCCTGCAAATCCGAAAGCCTGAGTTCTACCTCATTATACTCGTCAATAGCTCGCATATTCACGGGTTCAAGCCGCCTGAGGGCTTCATCGATTGCCTGAATCCGCATATAAACAGTTTCGTAATTCGGGACCTCATCAGCCTCTTCCAGCCCTCTTTTGATGATTTCTTCGACAAGATGTTTTTCCTGGTCAAAAAGCGCATTCTTCGTAGCTGTGAGCGTAAGCACCTGCTGCCTTGCCTTTTCAAGCGTGGTTGAAGCAATACTTACTCTGCGCTTTACAGTGTTATGTTCAGCCTGAACCTTTTCCCGCTCTTGCTGGAGTCCTATAAGTTCATCCGAAAGTTCAAGCTCCCTGGCTTTTTTTACCTCGAGTTTTCCCTCAAATTCCTTTATTTTTATCTTCAGAGAGTTAACTTTCTCCATTCTTGAAGCTTTCTTCTCATCAAGCTCTCTGATAAGTTCCTTAGCTTCAACAATTTTCTGTTCAGCATACTCTTTTTCAAGCTGCAGGGCGTTCTGGGTGGCTTCAGTATCCCGGATTCGGCTATCAAGCCTGCGGAGTTCCTCGTCAACAAATTCTATCTTTTTATTGATTTCAGGCAGAGGAGAATCTGCAAGCTTTTCTTCAAGTCCAGAGATCTGTACCTCAAATTCGGATACTGCCTTCTCCTTTTCGGCTTTTTCCGCAATTACCCTGTCCATCTCTGCCCTGAGTTCGGTTTTTGACTCCTCGATTGCTTTGAGATCGGCCTGTTTTGCTTCAAGAAGTTCAGCAAGTTTTGCTTCCCTGCCTGCGATTTCTTCAAGCTGGCTTTCCTTTCTTGAGATTGTTGCCTCGTTGTCCCGGATTTTCCGGCTTAACTCGAAAAGATGGCTTTCAATACTGTCCTGTTTGCTTATGGCTGCCTCCCGGCTTGTATCCAGGGATCTGATCTCCTCTGCAAGTTCAAGCAGTTTATCTTTTTCCGCAGCAGCAAAGGAAATTCCAGATTTAGAGGAGATTGACCCTCCTACCATTGCTCCGCTCTTTTCCAGAAGTTCACCTTCAAGAGTGACCATCCTTGCCCTGCCCATGAGGCGGCGAGCACTTGCAAGGTTTTCCATAACAAGAGTATCCTGAAAGACATACCAGAACGCAGGCTCAAAATCGGAATCAAATTCAATAAGGTCAATTGCATACCCTATCACTCCGTTTTCATAACTAAGGTTTTCAAGCCGCCTGGGTTCTCTCAATTTATTCAGAGGAAGGAAGGTAGCTCGCCCTCCTTTTCTGCGTTTCAGGTATTCGATTGCTTCGGCAGCATCGGCATCCGTATCCACAACAATCGCCTGCATCCGGCTTCCTGCCGCAATCTCCAGAGCTGTTGAATATTGCCTATCCACTTTTCCAAGCTGGGCAATGGTCCCATGAATTCCGAAAAGGTCATCCTGTCTTGCAGCTCCTATTACCATCTCCACGGCTCTGGAATAGCCTCCTCCCTGCTCAGATGCCCGCACTCTTGCTTCCGTGACTGCATATTCCTGCTGGAGGCTGTGAAGCTTGTTCTCAAGCTTCCTGATATCTTCCTTTATCCTGAAATGGCTACTTTCGATATCATCACGGTCTCGAATTAGAGCTTCCAGATTTTCGGAGAGCTTTTCAAGCTCGTACCTGACAGAAAGCGTGTCGCTGTCAGAAGTAGCAACCGCCGCTTCGGCATCCCTGATCTGGTTTTCTATCTCCCGGAGTTCCGAAGATTTTCTCCTGAGGGAATCAAGGAGCCGGTCCTCAGTTCGGATGAGCTCGTTTTTCTCGTTCTTTACATCCTCAAGATTCTTCCTGGCAGCCATGAGCTCGTCCCGGGTGGCAGCAAATTTTGCGTCCACATCCGCGATCTTACTCTGAAGCAGCATACGCTTGGTTTTACGCTCAGAAAGCTCGGAAGAAATGCTGTCCTTTCTCAGATCTTCGGCTTCGATTTTTTCATCGATCTCCCTGACCTTACCTTTGGTAGAATCGATTTCTACAAAGGCTTTTCTGCGCCGCGAATCCGCTTCCTCAAGTTCGGATTCCGAAAGCTCGATACTGTCTATACAGCGCGAAATTTCTCCTTTAGTCTCTTCGATCTCCCTCTTAATCTGAAGCTGTTCATCCTCTCCTTTTTTCCGAATTTCAAGGGAGAGCTTTTCCAGGGCTTCCTCAAGGACCTGAAGTTCATTTATTCTCTCGTTCAGGAGGAGCTGGACTTTTTCAAGATGTACTTCCTTTCCTGCAAGCTCCTTTTCTACATTCTGTAGTTCAGCCCTTGCATCTTTTAGTTTGGAGAGCAGGACATATCCTTCAAACTTGATTTTTTCAGCTTTAAGCGCCTGATATTTTAAGGCCTGGTCGCGTTCCCCTGCCAGTTTTCCTAGTTGGGTACGTACTTCTTCAAGGATTATATCAACACGCTCGATTTGCTGCCTTACAACTTCCAGTTCCCCAAGCGCCTTTTGTCTGCGCTCGTCAAATTCCGCAACTCCCGCAATTTCATCAATAATTTTCCTTCTTTCTATAGGACTCATGGAGATGATCTGTGTAACATCTCCCTGCATAACCACATTGTAACCTTCAGGAGTTACCCCGGCTTTTGCAAGGTGGGAATGGATTTCTCCAAGATTTACGGATTTCCCATTGAAATAAAAATAGCTATAATACCCGCTTTTTGTCCGCCTAACCTTTCTTGAGATTTCAACCTCATCAAGCTCAATAGGCAACTTGCGGTCAGAATTATCAAAACGAATTGTAACCTGAGCAAAACCAGGTTTTTTTGCCGCATCGCCATTATAAATCAGGTCAGTAAGTTTTTCAGCCCTAAGAGTCCTTGAACTGGTAAGCCCAAGTGCAAAGAGGATTCCGTCTATTATGTTAGACTTTCCACTTCCATTAGGACCTGAAATCGTGGTAAAGTCATTATAAAAGGGAATCTTTACTTTTTTTCCAAAGGACTTAAAATTAACAAATTCAATCTCTTTTATATACACAGAATGCCTCTACAATTTTACGTTTTTGAGGGATTTTCTGTTTTTTGAGCCTTCTCAAGCTCAAGAGTTTTTCCGGCTGCATATTATAATCTCAGCATCTTCTTCTTCTCGTACGTCTACGGATTCTTCTATGAAATGCTTTTTGGAAGTCTTCTCGGCGATTATGTACTCGCATTTATAATCATCTGCAGGTTGGGCTCTTGCAGGACCTGGTCTAACCGCCGCAGAAGGCTGTCTTACAGAGAATGACGGTCCTGGAGGTTGTTGTGGAGGTTGCCGCCTGGCAGGTTCAGTTCTGATCGACGGCTGCTGTCTCATAGCGCCTTTAAGCCTTCTTCTATCCCCGCTTTCTGCAATAATGTATTCACACTTCTTTACTTCGACTTCTTCCCTGTCAAGTTCCGCGGGCTCAACCTCTCTGAGTTTCAGCTGAACTTTTGCACCTGTGCCTGGCAGGGAGGCAGGTGCTTCCTTGAACTCACCAAGTCTGTATGCTGGATTTTCTCTTCGGAGTTCAAGTTTTTGTTTGGGCTTTCTGGAAAGAGGAGGCAGGTCAAGAGGATCCTCAGGAAGGGAAAAGGTGACAGAAGGAGGAGATGGAATAACCGGAGTTATAGAAGGAGGGGATGAAATAATCAGAGCTGCTTTTTTCACATCCTCCAGTTGTTTAGTTAGACTTCCCACCTGCGTTTCCAGTTTCTTGATAAGCGTTTTCTGGTCAAGCAATTCGCGGACAAGCCCGTCCTGAATGCCTGCAAATTCTCTCAACTTACGGTCAGCCGATCCCGAGTCATTTTCCCCGGATGCTTTCAATTCCACTCTTAACTCATTGAGGATTGAAGCCTTGAGTAAGGCAGGGTTAGGGATACCCATAAGTTCTGTCCTGATTTCGGAGAGGACAAGGTCCTTGATGGAATCCTGATCAGAAACATTCTCTATTTCGGCCCGCAGTTCATTGAGAACCGAAACCTTGATCGATTTCTTAAGAGTCTCGAGCTCTTCATAAGTTATCGACAGCCGCCTTTTATACGGTGTGTTGCGTACATCCCTCTGTCCAGTTCTCATTGAAATACCTCTTACAATAAATTCGGGTTCCGATTTCCTGATTGCCTGGAATCATTTACGGCAGGGCAGATCAGCATAATAATCAAATTGATTACATCATAGGAATTTTAATAATATGTACAAAGTACATGTAATCTTACTTTATTATATATATGGTAATCGATAGTACTTTCCGGCCTTGTAGAGCTCTCTATAACAGAAAAATAAAAACTGTTTTATTAATGTATGCGAAAATTATCTTTGCATAGGTCTTCTGCGGAAACCTGCTGAAAGCATATAAAAAGGATATAAAAAGAGATTTCCAAAATCGAAAAAGCCTCATCCGAGAAAAAGTTAATTTTTGAATGGATAGGGTCAGAGAAGAAGATTG
>DADO01000115.1:22821-23317 GCA_002509325.1 Methanosarcina sp. UBA402
GAAGGGATAGGGTCAGAGAAGAAGGCTAGTTAGTACTGCAAAATAAGGGACGAAATCCAAGCTCAACTCTAAAAAAAAGAGTTAATGGGTTGGATTTCAAATAGGGGATGAAAATTTCAAGAAGAAGTGTTAATTAATGGATGAAAATGAATCCTTGAAATCGATGAGTACACTCTCCCTTGATTGGACTTTTGAGGATGTACAGTCCATTTCTGCAGCATTCTCGTAAATAACTGAACCGTGAGTTCCAGTGCTCTCAAGGAAAAATTGAACTTCGTCAAGTTCAGGTTCCCGGAAATGATCCATTTCAATTATATCCATAATAACACTCAACACGTTTTTGTGTAAGTGAGTAGTAATTCGGGTCATCGGAAATAAACACGATGCACTAAATATTAATAATTTGCGGCAAAAGCAGAAAACTTCAGAGAGATAGAAACAAGCTTATTAATATATAAATGTTATGCCTACCACAGTAGTTCCGAATACCCTTAGT
>DADO01000004.1:0-144 GCA_002509325.1 Methanosarcina sp. UBA402
TAGACTCTAATCATATCAGGGGAGCTAGAAGTTTCAGGGGATTATTAACAAATTTGATTCCTGAACAGACCTGCCAATACTATATGGAAAAATTATAAATGTTCAAAGACGAATAAGGTAGTAAGAAGGATTATAGATAAATAC
>DADO01000004.1:460-14928 GCA_002509325.1 Methanosarcina sp. UBA402
AACTAATATTACCATCTAACTAATTGCCATCGAATAAAACTGAGGTTTATACAAATGATTTCAATTAAAAAAGAGGATGTAGTTGTACCTCTAGATGTCCCAAAAGCAATGCATGAAACTTATGTTAATAATTATATGGAAATAACCCGGGGAACCGGCAGGCTGATGCTTTTTGCAGGCGATCAGAAGGTAGAACATCTTAACGATGATTTTTATGGAGAAGGAGTGCCTGAGGATGATGCTGATCCAGAACACCTTTTCAGAATAGCCTCTAAGGCAAAAATCGGGGTTTTTGCAACCCAGCTTGGGCTTATTGCCCGCTACGGCATGGACTACAGGGACGTACCCTACCTCGTAAAAGTAAACTCAAAAACAAACCTTATTGGAACAGCTCAGGCTGATCCTTTCAGCAACCTCTGGTACGATGTTGACCAGGTCATTGAGTTTAAGGAAAACAGCGGGCTTAATATCCTTGGCATAGGATATACAGTTTATCTTGGCAGTGAGTTCGAAGCCGAAATGCTTGTTCAAGCAGCTCAAGTAATTTACGATGCCCACCAGCATGGCATATTGGCTGTACTCTGGATTTACCCGCGTGGAACTGCAGTAAAGGATGAAAAGGATCCGCATCTTATTGCAGGAGCAACAGGAGTTGGAGCATGTCTTGGCACAGACTTTGTAAAGGTTAATTATCCGAAAAAGGAAGGAGCAGAATCCTCTGAGATCTTCAAGGAAGCCATCAAAGCTGCAGGACGTACCAAAGTAGTTTGCGCAGGCGGTAGTAGTGACGAAGCTGAAGTCTTCCTGAAAAAGCTCTATGACCAGATCCACGTCTCTGGAGCGCAAGGAAATGCAACCGGAAGAAATATCCACCAAAAGCCTCTGGATGAAGCTATCCGTATGTGCGATGCTGTCTATGCAATAACCGTTGAAGACGCAAGCGTCAAAGACGCCCTTAAGATATATAAGGGAAAATAAAAAGAACTGACGGTAAATAAAAAGGACTAACTGCAAGACCTGGCAAAAATTTTAATGATGATGCCAATCAGAGTCTAGCATTAAAGGTTGTGTAAATATGCAAATTCCGGACCATAAGACAAAGATCGTTTGCACCATAGGCCCGGCATCCTCTTCCGAGGAAATGATCAGGAAACTTATACTTACTGGCATGAACGTTGCAAGGATCAATTTTTCTCACGGGGACTTCGAAACCCACAGTGAAGTAATCAGGAGAGTACGTAAGGTCGCAGCAGACCTTGACAGAACCGTTGCGATCCTTGCCGACCTGCCAGGCCCAAAGATTCGCATAGGGAAACTGGAAAAAGAACCTGTCATGCTTCATAAAGGAAATCTCGTGACCCTTACAGTTGACGAGGAATCTGGGAATGAGAAACGCATTCCTGTAAATTACAAACAGTTTCCAGAAAGCGTGGTTCCAGGAAGCCTTGTTTATTTAAGTGATGGGTTTATCCAGCTCCGCTGCCTGGAAATCTTGGGAAATGATGTGCTTTGCGAGATTCTTATAGGAGGAGAGCTTTATTCTCAAAAAGGACTGAATCTTCCTGGGGCAAAGATATTCCTTGATCCTGTGACTAAGAAGGACTTTAAGATTCTTGAATTCGCCTTGAGCGAAAATATTGACACTTTCAGTATTTCTTTTATAGAAAGTGCCAAGGACATTCACAAGGTCCGGAATTTTGCTGCAGCCAGAGGAAAATCTATATATATTGTTGCTAAAATCGAGCGCAGACAGGCTGTAGAGAACATTCATGAAATTCTGAAAGAAACCGATGGCCTTATGGTTGCCAGAGGAGACTTAGGAGTTGAAATCCCCATCCAGGAAGTACCCTCAGTGCAGAAAGAAATTATCCAGAGTGCAAAACTTCTTGGAATTCCGGTAATTACAGCTACTCACATGCTGGCTTCAATGACCGACAATATAAGGCCTACCCGCGCAGAGGCTACCGATGTTGCAAATGCTATCCTTGATGGCACGGATGCGGTCATGCTTTCGGAAGAAACGGCAGTTGGCAATTATCCTGTGGAAGCCGTTGAAATGATGGCAAAAATTGCAAAGGCTACAGAAAACTGGCGTTCCCGGACAAAATGGGGCCTTGACACAATAATCAAGGGTATAACGGCGAGGGAAATGTCAGTAGACGAAGTGATAACCCTCCAGGTGCATGAAGCCCTGCAAAAATTACCGGTTGCAGCCGTACTAACCCCTACAAGAAGTGGAGCAACTCCCCGCAGAGTTTCACGCTTCAAGCCCGAAACCTGGATCCTTGCTTTCAGCCGCGTCCCGAGAACCTGTGACTTTCTTTCTTTATCCTATGGCGTTTATCCCGTTAATGTAAAAGAAACAAAAGAAGGCTGGGAGAAAAAGGCTACGGAAAAAGCTAAAGAACTGGGATTTGTAAAAAGTGGGGATATTGTTGTTTTCACCCAGGGCCCTTCCCTAGGAAAACCTGGGGGCACAAATATGCTTAAGATTCTCACCCTTGAGTGAAAAAAAGCAGCAGACTTGCCCCAGGAGACTTCACCAAACCCGATTACCAGTCTGAGATCCAGAGTTTAGTTAGGAGAAAAAATTAGAAAACCTTTTAATCTCAATATTTCATGCCAATATATTATAGCCAATATCTTTAGATATCAGGTACATGATCTCTACTGTCAGAAAAAATAACTTTATAATATGAGGTTTCATTGATGAAACGAAAGGACCCAGCAACAAAAAACCAGAAATTTCTGGCTGTTTTTTTGGCATTTACAATGCTTCTGTCAGTCTGTATGGTTCTCTTTACAGGCGACTCAGATAAAAATAGCAATAGTGATGTTTCCTCACCTGGGAACGAAGAGGAAAACCTTACAGTCTCTTTTTCTCAAATTCCTGGCAAACAGGTTAATCATAAATTCAACTCCATTGCCGACGGATTAAAAATATCCCCTGAAGGGGTAATAAGTGCGACGTATGTAGACCTGCAGAGAACGACAGGAACCCCATTTGAACAAATCCTTGGAAATGTAAAAACGATGGACACCCTGTATGGGGCAGATGTAACAAAGCGCTACGGTGCAGGTTATGCTGACGGAAATGGATTTGAACTTCACCAGATTCCGGAACAGAAAATCATCATGCCCTGGGGAGTAGTCCCATACAATGATTATTATCTCCTTGCAAGGACAAACAATACCCATGACGTCTGGAATGTGATCGGAAGCCCTGTAATCCTTGGCCCTCGCCAGAGCATTGAAGATGTGATTGATGTGCTGGAGGGAAATGTAACCTCAACAACCGAATACAATAGCCTCCTGACCCAGGCGAATCCGGAAGGAAGTATCTATCAAGAAGTGATTACAAAGACAAATTCTACTGCCATCCCTGCTGATCAGGTCTACAAAGATATTAAAAAGCTGGATGACGGCAGTTACAGGCAGACGTCCATTTATCTAAATCCAGAATCTGAATTCACGGAAAGAATTCAAACTCTGCAGGCAGACTCTACCGAACGCGGAGTAATATATAACATAACCACCTCAGGAAATATTACCAAACTGGTAATAACCTCTGACTTTGGAAGCTTGCTCAACGAAACACAGTTACTTTAAGAGTTAGAGAGTGAGCTTCAAAATTTATTTTTTTTAAGTACTACTTAATTTCTTATATTTCATTCCCGATTTTATTTTATTTTATTTCGTGTTTTGATCTACTTTCTAGCTTTCTGGCACAGAATAATTATCTATTTCTACCTGTCAGACAATTTTCTAAATGGGAAGTGATGCCATTGGGATTTCTGGACAGCTTATTCAAAAAGAAAGTTGAAGGCAAAACCGCAGAAGAATGGTATGCGCTAGCAGCCAGGGAAACCGATCCAGAAAAAAAGATCGAGTACTTTGATAAGGTTCTGAAGCTGAAACCTGATTTTGCAGGCGCCTGGAACCTCAGAGGGCTTGAATTCGTTATCCTGAAGCGATACGAAGAAGCTATTGCCTCCTTTGATAAAGCGCTTGAAATAAGGCCCGACTATCCGGAAGCAAGGTACAATAAAGAAGATGCAGAAACCGAATTAAGAAAGATAAAGGCATTCAAAATAAAAGCCGGAGAGAAAGGAGAAGAAATAGCTGTGGAAAAGAAAGAAGCGTAAAGATGTGAACCCGAATACTCAATTTTTTCTTTTCTTCTCTGCTTTTATTGGATAAAATTCTTTTTGGGCTCTTCGTTGTTCTTATAGGTTGAAAATAGTTATTCAGTTCGGAAGTGCCTACATCCAAAGGATAAACATCGATCAGGAGTGTGATTTTCCGCACGAATTGTTTTTATCTTTTATCTATGATGTCGCATCCGCATTTAGGAGTTACTATAAATTACCCACTTGAAACAGCTAAGAGACAGCTTGCAGCGAAGAGACATTTTGCCCTTTTCTTCCCCTATACAGGTCATTTTTTCTTTATTACTAAGGGAGCGCAGAGGGTCACGAATACCCCGTCCTTTACAGGTTGTCCGACAATTACCTAAGGTAATAAAAGAATTCCTTCTTTTTTGATTTAAAGGTCTTATTTGCTTTCTTTTTAGCACTTTTTATTACTATCAATAATTGTCGGAGAGCCTCTTTAGGGTGGGGTGGCCGCATGCAATTTGATTTTCTGTACAGATTATTCATTTCCGCTTATTTTCCATGCAGACTATTTTTCTCTCCGCATTTCCATACCTATTACTTCTTTCCCCGATTTAGCGCCTGGAGCCCAAGTCTTACGGGACCAGGGAGTTTTCCGCATTGCATGACTTTCATCTGCTCAGGGGAAATTAGTTTGAAAGCTGCATTCATGAGAGTATCGGATTTCATAATCCCATCCATGAGCTGCCTTGCCTGCACCGACGTTTCAAGGGCGGATCCGAACTGAGCTCGCCAGCGGCGGTCGTATTCTTCAAGCCTGGATTTGCCGGCTGCAAATTCGGCTGCAGTTTCTCCTGCTATTTTTCCGGCAATCATTGCAGGAGGAATTCCTCCTCCATTTGTTGCAAAAATATGGCCGGCTGCATCCCCTACAATCAGCGTATTTTCATTTGCGGTTTTTTCCGGAGCGCCATTAACAGGGATAATGCCTGCAATCACATTCATGATTATGCCGTTTTTCAGCTTTGGTTCTGCAAGCGGATGATCCCGCATAAAACGATGCAGGTATTCTTTTGCAGAGATCCCTTTCTCAGCCATTCCGCTTCGGATTCCTATTCCCACGTTTGCCCGGTCCCTGCCTTCGGGGAAGATCCAGGCATAGCCGCCAGGCACAAAATCCTTTCCAAAATACATTTCCAGAGCAGAAGTGTCGATATCCACATTCCTGACCTGGTATTCGAGAGCAACCGATGTTACTCTTGACTCGGGCCTGAGGGCAAGCCCTTTTGATTTTGCCACCAGGGAATTAGGGCCGTCAGCTCCAATAATCGCTTTTGCTTTAATTCTTTGTTTCCCAAAGCTTCCTGAAGTCTCAACAGTCGTGCCTTCAATTTTCGTCACGCGGGTTTTAATCATCAGCTCAGCGCCTGCTCTTGCTGCCTGCTCGGCAAGGAACTGGTCATACCTGCGCCTATCAAGGACTGTACCCCTGACAGCAAACTCTTTTATACTGCAGTTTGGAGTGATAAGGCGCTGAGTATCAATTCGCTGCAACACGCAGGAATGTGGATAGTTTTTTAATGTGTCTGGAAGCCTGGCATCAGGGAGAAGAGCCTGGACTTCCGAAGCATCGGGAAGAAAACCAGCACACTGAATCGGGCTTCCTATCTCTCTTTTTTTGTCAAGAAGAAGCACCGAGGCGCCTTTCTCTGCAGCATACAGGGCGGCTGTAGAACCTGCAGGGCCTGCGCCCACAACGATTACATCATAAGAGGTTTCGAGGATCATAAAAAGGTCTTCCTGTTATTCGTTTCAGCTTAAAATTTACAGGGGACTATTTATTAATCCTTTCCCGAGGCTCGCAAAACAAATTCCCTGGACAAACAAATGGCCCAGGGCATTATGGTGGGAAACAAGCCCAGCAGTTAGCTCGCGGTCAAATCTTATTGATTTCAAATCCTGCTTGATTAAATCGGTTGGGTGGTCAGGTTCAGGTCCTCGATGTAGACCCCCGCACCGAGCCACCAGGTCTCATCGACTTTCTGAACTTAGCTCATCTTTGGTTCAAGGGCCATATTGTGGGCAGGGTTGTAATAATGGTAGAAGATAAACCCTCCTCCCTGCTGTGCCAGGAAGATTTTTACTTTTGTATAATTCACTCCATAAGGATCCTGGAGCCCGGAGAGGTCCTTTCCTATCAGTTCGAGCTGATAGGGGAGCGCCAGGGCCGTTCCGTTATAATCTAAGGCATAGACATAAAGATTGTCGCGAACAGATGTCCCATTCTGATCGTTAAACTCTGCGATCGCAGCATCTTTTCTGTTCGTATTTGCATACGAAATCGCCTCCCTGACAAAGGATTTCAGGCTCTCTCTTACCTGTGGATCTGTCCCCACATTCACGATCGATGAGTTTTCCGGAGGATTATAAATGCCAGACCCAATGATCCAGTCATTATCTACCATCATAACGTAGCTAAGTTTTTGTTTGACTGTGAAGTTCTCCGCAGGGTCTGCATAGAGATACCGGACAAAGCCTCCACCTGACTGCGCGGTGGCGATCAGATCCTGGGTAACTAAGGTGCCATTCGCGTCCGTGAGATTCCACCGGTCCGTCCTGATAATTTCGGGCTGGAAGGGTAAAGCCAGTGTGGTGCCGTTTGTGCCATATGCAAAAATATAGAGTTCGCCGTCAACGAATTGACCAGTCTGGTTGTTAAACTCGCGAAGTGCGGCTTCCTGTCCGTGTACGTGCGCATATTCGAAGGCTTTCTCGACAAACGCCACGAGCTCCTCAGGAGACCTACTGGAGTTATTAGTGGAGCTGGTGGAATTGTTAGTAGACTTG
Source organism: Methanosarcina sp. UBA402 (assembly GCA_002509325.1). Taxonomy (GTDB): domain Archaea; phylum Halobacteriota; class Methanosarcinia; order Methanosarcinales; family Methanosarcinaceae; genus Methanosarcina. Next base: position 7,423 of record DADO01000004.1, read on the forward strand.
TTAACCAGCTTCTGCGCGGAACTCGGTGTCACTTCTGATTTGTTTTCACAGCTCTTATAATTGCCACTGCATACAATGTAGGAGTTCCCATCGCTTCCCTTGGTTAACCTGTAGTAGGTGGTCTTATAGTACAGGTTCGTCTGAACTGGATGCATATAGATGTAATCCACCCAGCCGGTCCCATTCTTCAGTGCCCCTTCTAAAATTTTGTCGTGGAACGGATTACCAGCAACATCTGTCTTGCCCTTCAAGTTCATGCCTACAACCTGAATGTTGTCTGCATGAGCAACGATGGTCATATTCGTATCGTACACGAAGGCGTAGAGGCCCGGATCCTCCGGGTTTCGATAAGGCGCTTCGCCTGCATTGATGCGCCGGAACGTATCTGAGGCGTTTTTCTCGACTGCTGCAGCGGTTGTGTTTACAAGCTCCATCACCGTGTCATCAGTGAATGTCTGTCTGGCGCATCCGACCCCGAGATTCCGATAGATAATGCGTTCATAATCGCTTACCCCTTTTGCATCCTTCTGATTTCTCACCGTCTCAATAGCCTGCTGGAAAGTGCTGACCAATGTGTCCGTGACATCCTTACTGAAGATATAGTAGAAGTCGTTCTCGCTCAGAGTATACACAATCTCATAGGTATTGGGATCTACTGCAGTCCGTAGCATCTGATGCCGCCCTGCAAGGTCCCCTGTTGCCCACAGGTCGATCTGCCCTTTATCCAGCATCTGCAGGAGGTCTTCTGGAGTTTGACCGTTGACGATCTGCGACGCGTTCACTCCCTTGCTGATGAGGAGATCATTTTCGATTGAAGACCGTACCGCACCGATCCGGTAATTATTGAGGTCCTCCGGAGAAGATATTGTAATATTACTGCTTATCGGTGCATAGAGAACGAAACTGGCTTTAGTAAAGGGTCCTGCCCACTTATAGAGTGGCTCACGTTCGGGCGTGCGAACGATGGAGAAAAGCACCGTACTGGTGTTGTTCTGTGCTATCTGGAAACCTTCCGCAAGGGGAACAATGTGGACATCTGCCCGTGAGCGGTTCACACCGATATTTTTGAAAATCGACTCTAGTAACTCAACAGAGATGCCGGTGATATTTCCGTCCTCCTGGTAGTTAAAGGGGGCCCATTCTTCGGTCAGGTAATTGAGCTGAGCAAGGCCGATCGATGGAATGTGTCGCCCAAGAATCCGCTCATACGTGCTGACGCCCGCGGCATTTTTTTCCTGCTTGAGGTTATCGAGTGCCTGCTGGAAAGATGCAATCGTCGAATCAGGAACATTCTTATTGAAGACATAGTAACCCTCCAGACCCGGTAATGTATAGACAAGCTTGAAAGAGTAAGAGTTTCCGGTCACCTGTTCGGTGAAGTACCTGCCTGCGACCTCAGGGTAAGCCCACAGGTCTATCTCGCCCTTATTTAGTTTTTCGACAAGAACGGATGTATTTGTCTCCTGCACAAGCTGGTTTCTATTCACACCAGCATCGAGCAGCTGCTGGACCGCTATATCGTCGACAATTACCCCGATTCGGTACCCCTTCAGATCTTCAGGGCTCTTTATTATGACTCCCCGATCCGGACGGGCAAAAAGGGCATTGGTATATGTATAGATGGGCCCGGCCCATTTGAAGGATTGCTCACGTTCGGGAATCCTTACAGTAGTGAAGAGCACGGTATTATTCCGGGCGAGAACGGTCTGGTATCCCTCGGTCCAGGGGACAAGGTGTACCTCCTCCCGAGTAACCTTCTTTCCCATCTTCTCTGTAATCGCTTCAAGGAGATCAACAGAGAGACCTTGCAGCGTACCGTTCTCCATGTAGTTATAGGGCGGTAGCTGTTCTGTGTAGTATGTCAGGTCTGCCGACATCGTGGTGTCGTTTATGTCTGCAGTCGCAGTTTCACAACTAGAAAGAGATCCGGCAGCTGGAGACAGCACCCCAAGCAACGCCGCAATAAGGATAAAGCACGTGTACCTTAACGATTGCGACATAAAAAAAAGTCTGCTTTAATATATAAATGAATATTGAACGCCTCTTGCTAATTTTCAAAAGAACACCCGTTTGGGGAATACATGGTGAGGGTTACATGATTTTATTTTCTTTTTACAGGACTTCATTCTCTATTTACAGCTTTTAGAACCACTGCTCCTTCCAAACTCTCAGCCTCTACGGCGAAACCGACATCTTCGAAAAGCTCTTTCCAGCTGTCTTCCGAGAGTTGAGGCCCATGATGGTGCTGATATGCAAGCGGCTCAACTGCTATCAACAGACCGCCGTTTTTAAGCACTCTCTTAATCTCAAACAGGGCAAATTTGATATCTTCAAGGTGGTGAAGCATGAAAAAACAGGTAGCTACATCCGCGGAATCGGCTTCAAAAGGCAGGGCATAGGCACTTCCTGTCCTGAACTCCACATTCGGTACACCAAGCACATCAGCGTTCATCTTCGCCTGGCCTGTAAGAGAGTCGTGAAGATCGATCCCGTAAACCTTCGAATCCGGATTGTTTCTTGCAAGCTCCATGGTAAGGCTTCCAAAACCGCTGCCAATATCGAGGATTGTTTCTCCTTTTATATCAGGAAGCACAGCAGGAAGCATCTGCGCTCGTACACGAGACATCCGGTTTTCAGGAAATATTGCTTGCTTCGCTTTTTCCGCATCTATTGTTGTAAAAGGAAGGATAGCATAGACTTTTGACCCGTTAACTGCCATAAGCCCTTTTATGTAAATCCTGCCGGTTTCAGTCACAACAAGTTCCGCAACCGAAACTCCGACATTTCTGCAAAAGCGCATGTTCCATTCTTCCCTTTCCTCAGGAAAGCGGATATCCAGGGGAGTATGTACCACTATATAATGAGAATACTCCGGCTTGAAATAATCTGATACGGATTCAGGCTCATTCAGACAAATCTCACTGATACTGTCTCTGAAAAGGGCGAGGATTTGCAGGGAAACCTCATTAGCCTCGTTTCTTATGCTTCCGATTTCTTTGAACATACCCTTAAATCTGCTTTCGCGAAATAAAAGCTCTCGTACAGCAGCGATAGATTACAGGAAAGCGGGCTCATATCAGAAATTCTGGAGGTCTCTTTGGCATGAAAGTGCTATTCAAGTACTTTCATTTCTTTGTGCCTGTTACTCGAAGAACTTCATGTTCGTTTTTTCTTTTCTTTTCTTTTTATCCTTTCCTGTTTTCAAAAATCCCTGCAAGGATAAAGAGAAGAATGATATGCAGAAGCACCTTATTCTGGATATGCATGCGGATTCGACTTTAATTTACATACAAATAAAAAGTTACAAAATGTATAATTAAACCATACTTTAACCCATTCGGATGTCAACAGAAGACCCAAATACAGGCTCCAAAATGATTTCAAATATATTTGAAATCGGAAATTTTATATACATTTGTTTCAAATATATTTGAAATAATAACTGAAAATTCTGAAAAAACCTGGTGGAAAAATGACTCTTAATTATATGACTCTTGATTATATCACTTATCTAATATCAGTAGGGCTTCAGTCGCTGCAGGAGTACCTTGCGCTCCATGTGCTCATGTGCCTTGTGCCTGCTTTTTTTCTGGCTGGTGCGATAGCCTCCCTTTTTTCCAAAGAATCGGTGCTGAAGTTCTTCGGAGCGGACGCTCCTAAATATGTCTCATATACAGTAGCTGCGGCTTCAGGCTGCCTTCTTGCAGTCTGCAGTTGTACAGTGCTCCCTCTCTTTGCAGGAATATATAAGCGGGGAGCAGGCATAGGTCCTGCAACTACATTTTTATTCTCAGCTCCTGCAATCAATATCCTTGCGGTTGTTTACACTGCAAAAATCCTGGGATATGACCTAGGAGTGGCTCGTGCTTTTTCAGCAGTACTTCTGTCTGTGCTTATCGGTTTAATAATGTCTTTTGCGTACGAGAGAAAAGGAATCGAACGTAAGCCCATAAAGACCTTCGGAAAAAAAGAACATAATCACAGCGCTAAACTCTTTGTTTTGCTAATTGCAGTTCTTGTAGCTCCTGAGCTGATGTCTTCCTGGGGCTGGAAGTACACAACTCAGCTCCTTGCCTGGGCTCCCATTGTAGGACTTACGGTTTTCTTATCATTTAAATGGTTTTCAAAAGAAGATCTTGAAAGCTGGATGGGAGAAACTTGGTTCTTAGTAAAACAGATAACCCCCTTGCTTCTGCTAGGAGTTTTCTTTTCCGGAATTATAGTAGTTGTACTCCCAAAAGAGTTCGTAGCAGCTCTTGTAGGAGGAAATTCCCTGACTTCAAACTTTATTTCTTCAATAGCCGGAGCCTTCATGTATTTCTCTACTCTTACGGAAGTGCCTATCATTAAAGCTCTCACACTGCTTGGAATGGGAGAAGGCCCTTCCCTCGCTATGCTCCTTGCAGGCCCAGCACTTAGCCTGCCGAGTATGATTGTAATCAACAGGGTTATGGGAGTGAAGAAAGGAATGACTTACATTTCACTTGTAATATTGATTGGAACTATTTCTGGATATATATTCGGAGCTTTTATTATATAAAAAAGAAGCTGGGTTGAATCAATGACAAGTTGAATCAATAACAAAGCTGAGTCAATAACATTAACCTGAAAAATAATGTCGTGATAATGCATGAAGCTTATACTAAAAATATTGCAACAAAAGAACAAATAAAAAATAAACAACAGGTGAGAACATGAGAATAGAAGTACTGGGTTCGGGCTGCGCGAAATGCAATAAGACGAAAGAACTTGCCGAAAAAGCCGTTAAGGAAACGGGCATAGATGCGGAGATTGTTAAAGTGGAAGATATTGACAAAATTCTGGAGTATGGAGTTATGATTACTCCTGCTCTCGTTATTGATGGAGATGTTAAAGTAGCAGGCAAGGTCCCAAGCTTGGACGATATCAAGAAATGGATTATTAAATAAACCAGAGTGGGTCGTGTATGTGAGTTATTGATCAATTCCGAAAAAGCAAGTATATCCATCTTACTTGAATAAAATGTAGAGAGAGCCTTATACATATGTTTTTCGATAACTCACACCCACTACCCCAGAGTAAATCAGAGTAAATCATAAAATTAGTTAAGAATAATCATTGCAATCGAGAGTTGTCCGGTAAACTGAACCATCCGGTAAATTGAACCAGCAAAACTCTCGAACTTCCAGGGGTTTAAGGCGATCGCGGATTGTAGTTTCTGAACTCGGAATAAGAAAAATAAGTAAGGGAATAAAGTTAGCAGGGCTCTGGAAGAAAAAGTGAAAATCATTACAAAATATCAGAGCATAGACTCATTTGCAACAGTCACATCCGCCCCATGAAGAAAGAAGATTCTTATTACTACTTTCCACTTCCCAACACTCAAAGCAGAGCTTTATTGTACCAAGTTTCCTGTGCTTAACTCTAAGCAGCGAGTCTTCATCTTCCCCACAAATGTAACACTTAACCATACTTGAGCCTCATTAATCCTTTCGTTATGCAATTTTAACTGTATTTGACCTTTCGATCAGGATTTTCATGCCATTAAATTCCAGTACATTCTTTAATATTTTTTTGCTGATTTTGGATAATATGATAAACCTTAGGCACAACGGTTTTGAACATTGCTGTAATAAGCCATTCATTCTAACTTAAGTGCCATTATGAAAATTTACTTAAAACGGCAGGCTTATGCCCTCTAAACCGCCGTACTCCGGAGAGTTCTTGGCTTTAAGGTAACAATAGTTTTATTGTTATAAGGAGTTTCACTGGAAGTTCTGGGGGACTCTCGGATTGGTCTCTTGAGAGTCATTTCGCTAACTGCCAACATTGCTCCCTCTCTTGAAATATAATTATCTCTTTATATAGTAAGTACATAATTATTCTTTTACTATAGTCAGTACTATAATCAATCATCATTTAATATAAAAAAATTAAAATAATAATATAAAAATGAAGTTAAAATCACTTTATTTAAATATCCCTTTGTTATATTAATTATTGTAGTAATTTATTAGTATTATTTATTATCACTTTGAGAAATAACTTTGAAAACTTCAACATTCGTAAAGTGTTTGATAAATCAATCTCAGGAGCGATATAAAAATAAATTGAAACCACTAGATATAAATAGAGCTTTGAGCATGCTAATTTATACTATTTTATAAACACTAGAATTACTAGTAGTATTTATTAGCATTCAATAGTATTATACCCTATAAAATATAAAATAAGAAGAAAACAATACTGGGGGCTATTTTGTCCATTATTCTTGTAAGTAATATAAAACTAGAAAGAAAATCACTATCTTTAAATATGCCTTTGCTATATTAAGAATTGGCAACATGTCGAATTTATATCGACATTACTCGCATATTATTATTTTCTTGTGATTTTCATATAAGAATATTATAACATTTGTGGACTAATAGTCCATATTCTTATATATTCAGGAATTGCGCAGTTGGACTGAAAAATCAATATAATAGCCTTTCGGGAATGTAAAAAATGGGTAATAAAAACGTCCTATGTATTTGATTTTGTTTTTCGGCTGCGTAAATTCCAACATTATAAGTTAGAGAATGAACAGATCGGAGAATTAATAGATCGGAGGATACGCTGTATGATGGAAAACACCGTTATGCTATTAATTACAGTACCCATACTGTTTTCGTTACTATTTCTAGTCCTCGGCAAGTCGTTATATAAGATACTAGCCTGGGCTTTTTTCATATTCGGTACAGTATTTTCAGTCCTCTTAGTTATGGATGGAACTGGAAGGTTCGAGATCACTGGATCGAATTTTGCAATGCTAGAAAACATTGTCCTTATACTAGAAGTACTTGTGATATTGTTCATATTCTTTGTGTCGGCAAAATATAAGAACTGGCCTACACTTGGACTAGCAGTAATTGTAACAGCAATATCAGCTTATTCTTATATGAATGTTGCAGCAATCGAAAGTGCTTCTTTTAATATTGACCAGTTTTCTCAAGTAATGGTATTGATAGTAAATATAGTCGGTACTGCGATTATACTGTTTGCAACCGGTTATATGGATGAATATGAAGAACACAGGCATCTAAACAGACAGAAGACGTTCTACTTTACAATGAGTTTCTTCATAGCAGCCATGAATGGTCTGGTCATGGTTGACACCCTTGGGTGGCTTTATCTTTTCTGGGAACTAACAACTCTTTGTTCATTCGTCTTGATCTCATACAACATGGATGAGGAAGGAATAAACAATGGTTTCAGAGCTCTAGCTTTAAACCTGGTTGGTGGAATCAGTTTTGCGATAGCCATCATTCTACTAAGTACTAAATTTAACATATCTACTCTTTCCGGAATTGGAACTGAAGCAGCATCAGCAGCTGTCGTAGCTCTCCCTGTTGCCTTACTCTGTATCGCAGGCTTTGCAAAATCCGCCCAGATGCCATTCCACAGCTGGCTCTTAGGGGCAATGGTAGCTCCCACTCCGGTTTCCGCTCTACTTCACTCAAGCACAATGGTAAATGCGGGTGTATA
>DADO01000004.1:15175-19442 GCA_002509325.1 Methanosarcina sp. UBA402
CGGTAGCTTTACCTTCGTTATGTGCTCAGCTTTAGCCTTATCTCAAAGGAATGCTAAGAGAGTACTTGCTTACTCAACTATCGCAAACCTGGGATTAATCATCGCAAGTGCTGGAATAGGCACACCTCTGGCTGTAGCTGCTGCGATTATGCTCATTCTGTTCCACGCAATATCAAAAGCTCTCCTCTTCCTGTGCACTGGTGAAATTGAGCACACTATAGGAAGCAGAGATATCGAAGACATGTCAGGATTAATAAAGAAGGCCCCTCTTCTCACCATTCTTGCAGCTCTGGGAATGGTATCCATGCTATTGCCTCCTTTTGGCGTATTGCTTACAAAATGGGTGTCAATGCAAGCCGCTTCAAATAACCCTATTGTGATAGTCTTCCTTATACTTGGAAGTGCACTTACCACAGTTTATTATGCTAAATGGCTTGGAACGATTATGTCTTCCACCATGGACAAGAATGTAGTTACTCATAAAAAACCGGAAACATACTTCCCACTGTCGTTCCTTGGATCAGCTATTGTAGTTACAAGTATTCTTGTATTTGCAATATATGATTACTTCATTAGGCCTCAGGTCGAGACTTTGCTCAATGCTGCACCTGTTATTTCAGGACAAGCTGGGCAATTCACATCTGAGATAGGGGCATTTGCTTATGCAGCAATATTCGTAGTGCTTGCTCTGGCTCTTCTGATCTATGTCGCTACCAAAAATATGTTCACTCCTCGCAAAGCTAGCTATTATATGTGTGGAGAAAACAACCTCGAAATGGACAGATTAATGTTCAGAAATGGACTTTGCGGCTACGATAAATGTAATGTCTCTAACATTTATCTCGAGAATACTTTTGGAGAAAGTAAACTTACAACACTAGGATATGCAATTTCCATAATTCTAATTGTAATTGCATTGGCAGGAGGAGTATTATGAACGTGAACGACATCTTAACAGCTGTTCTTGTATTAATTGGTGCTCCTATCATTGGCTGTTTAGCCGCAGGAATTGACAGGAAGCTCACTGCAAGATTGCAGGGTAGAGTTGGTCCTCCTCTTTTGCAGCCATACTATGATGTCAAGAAGCTTCTCAGTAAAGACAATATGATCGTAAATGAATCTCAAAACTTTTACGTAGTCATATATCTGGCCTTTATAATTTTGAGCCTCTTAATGTTAGTGTTTAAAGCAGATATTCTAATGATAATATTTGTATACACAATATCTTCAATAGCTCTCATAGTAGGAGGAATGAGTACTGGTTCCCCATACGCCAGGCTAGGAAGTTCAAGGGAAATAATGGCTGTACTATCCTATGAACCAGTTTTAATATTATATGCCCTTGCAATATACTTGCTTACCGGCACCTTTAAATTATCTGCAGTGGCAGATGCATCGACCCCTCTGCTAATGTATACGCCTCTCATATTCATAGCAATGCTAGCTGTTCTGACTATAAAATTGAAAAAGTCACCCTTTGATTACTCAACCTCCCACCATGCTCACCAGGAGCTTGTTAAAGGAATGCTTACTGAGTATTCTGGACCGGGTTTAGCTGGCATTGAGATTGCACACTTCTATGAATATGTGTTTTTAACAGGACTTATTTTCTTGTTCTGGGCGGTAAACCCATTGATAGGTGTGCTTATAGCTATCGCTGCTTACTTGCTTGTAATTGTTATAGACAACATTACTGCAAGAGTATACTGGCAGTGGATGCTCAAAATGAGTTGGTCAGTTCTGCTAATAATTTCCTTAATAAACATAGCATTTCTGTACTTTAGCAAAGTCACAATAATGGTGTAAAAGAGGGATAATTTATGAGTCTGGCAAAATCCCCATGGATTATACATGTGAACTGTAACAGTTGCAACGGCTGTGATATCGAAGTAGTAGCCTGTCTTACTCCTCTATACGATGCTGAAAGATTTGGTGTTTTAAATATTGGAACTCCCAAACAAGCTGATATAATGGTAGTTACAGGCTCGGTGAATTATAAGACTATTAATGTGCTCAAGAACATTTATAACCAGATCCCAGATCCGAAAGTCGTTTTAGCTGTAGGCGCCTGTGCCTCTACTGGCGGGATATTCCACGATTGCTATAATGTGATAGGTGGAGTGGATCAGGTCATACCTGTAGATGCATATGTTCCCGGATGCTGCCCAAAGCCTGAAGCCATACTTGACGGTGTAGTAGCAGCACTTTCAATACTTGAGAATAAGAAGAAAGGGAATATAAGAGGAAAAGAAGTAAAATTGACAGGAAAGGAGGTGGCATCGAATGCTTGAAAATGAAGTAGAAATTAAAAGCAGTGCAGAGCTGCTAAAAACCGTTGAAGGTTTAAAAAGTGATGGCTATCGATATGCTACTATGATATGCCTGAAAGCTAACGAAGGTCACGATTTGATATATATCTTTGAAAAAGATTACAAATTGAAGAACCTAAGGTACTACGTGAAACCAGGAGAGAAACCCAAGAGTGTATCAGGCATTTACCTATGTGCACTCCTGATTGAGAACGAGTACCAGGATCTCTTCGGATTGACTTTCGAAGGATTAGCAATAGACTACAAGGGTCACCTTTACTTAACGCCAAACAGTCCAAAAACTCCCTTGGCTTAAAGCAATATAAGAGGAGAATTATATGACAACCATAATACCGTTTGGTCCTCAGCATCCAGTTTTACCTGAACCAATATCATTAAAACTTGAAATAGACAATGATGTTGTAGTTGGAGCCCTTCCCGCCCTAGGCTACGTGCACAGAGGGCTTGAAAAATTCATAGACACTAAGGACTATAATCAAACGCTCTATATTTGTGAAAGGATATGTGGAATATGCAGTGCTCTCCATGGTGTAACTTATGTACGGGCCGTCGAAAAACTATTCGATGTCGAGGTCCCTGAAAGAGCGCAGTATTTAAGAGTGATATGGGGTGAACTCAATAGAATTCATAGTCACCTTCTCTGGCTTGGCTTGTTTGCAGATGGTTTTGGATTTGAGAGCCTCTTTTATGAATGCTGGAAGTACAGAGAGTCAGTATTAGATGTAATAGAGATGACCGTTGGAAACAGAGTTATACATTCAATGGCCAAAGTTGGAGGAACCAGCAAAGACTTGTCTAAAGAACACATCGACCTTATTCTGAAAACCCTTGATACACTGGAACCTAAGGTCAAAGATATTGAAAAAGTGTTCGTAAACAATTACACTGTAAAGAAAAGACTTGTGGGATTAGCCACAATGTCAAAACAGCTCGCGTATGAGGCTGGAACTGCTGGCCCTACACTTAGAGGAAGTGGGAATGCCATTGACGTGAGAGAAACAGAAGACTGGGATATCTATAGGGACCTGGGCTTTAAGCCAGTCGTCGAAAAAGATGGAGATTGTTACGCCAGAACCAAAGTAAGAATTGGAGAATTATACGAGTCTATTAAGCTGGTAAGGAATGCGATCTCCAAATTGCCTAATGGTGACATTGTAACACCTGTAAAGGGCTCCCCTACGGGTGAAGCAATTATGAGATGCGAGATGCCCAGAGGCGAAGTAGTATATTATGTGAAGGGTAAGGGTACTAAAAACCTGGAAAGGCTTAAAATAAGAACTCCTACCTTTGCAAATATCCCCTCGTTGTTACTGACACTGCCTGGCGTAAAACTCGCTGACGTCCCTATAGTTGTACTTACAATAGATCCCTGCATTAGCTGCACTGAGAGATAAAAAGAAGGGTGATATAATGGGTATGTTAAACCTTGTTCTAGCAAATGTTTCTCGTAAACCTGCTACCAGACTCTACCCCTTCGAAATAAGGGAACCTTTCAAAGGGTCTAAAGGAAGAATTGTTTTCAATCCTGATGACTGTATTCTCTGCGGGATATGTCAAAAGAAATGTCCCCCTGATGCAATAACAGTTACCAAAGCCGATAAAACGTGGGAACTTAACGTATTCAGGTGCATTATGTGCACAGAATGCGTTAGCGGTTGCCCAAAAGATTGTATAACAATATCCAATGAAAGAGCAAAGACTGGTGCAAAAGAATATATTAAAATATTAGTCCCAAAAACAGACACTCCAAAAGCATCCTCAAAGTAAGAATTTCAATTTTAATTAATTCTTTTTTTGAGATTGCTTTTAATTTAAAAAATAACTTGAAAAACAATACTTAATGTTCTCTGGTCTAACTGGCAGCCAGGGAATCCTTCTCAAGGATTCCCTCAAAGCCATTCAGTAAAATTAGCTTTTGTTTAGGGTTGTTATTTTTG
>DADO01000004.1:19719-25028 GCA_002509325.1 Methanosarcina sp. UBA402
GTTTAGGGTTGTTATTTTTGTTTATGATCGCCATTCTTCTAATGACTACGGCTTTTCTAACGGTCACTCTTTCTCTAATCCTCAGTCCTGCCGAATCCAGGCCATTGGGATGTCAGCTTCCAGTCCTCCCGTTTTGCCAGATATTCGATTTTTAAGCCTGCCTTCAACCCTGAAACCAAATTTCTTGTAAAATCTTATGGCTTTTTGATTGCTTTCCTTTGCGATGAGTTCAACCCTGCGGATCTCAGGATGCTTTGATTTGATTTCCTGCAAGAGGGTTCGAAAGAGCAATGACCCAAGCCCTTTACCCTGATAGTCTGGATGTACAGCAATTGTAAGGTCGCTCAAAAGGTGAGAAAAAACCTTTATACCCGGGCTGCAGGTGTGAACCTCTGCAATCAAGATTCCAGGATTTGAAGGGTCTTCAATTGTCAGAATAATGCCAGTCTCATGGCATCTCTTGATAAAGTTTCGGACATATGCTTCAGTGATCTCATCGACTTGCCTTGCAATTCCGCCCGAACGGGCTGCAACCGCCTTATAAAGCGTCATAATTTTATGTAGGTCCGAAAGTTCAACTCCCCTGACATTGTATTCCAGTTGCACTTTACCCTATCCTTTTTAGGAAAAAGTCAACATAACAATATTAAAGCTTATCCCTGTACAGCCAGGGGTCAGGAAAACGTCTTCGAATCAAACATGAATAAGAAACACAAATAATATGGTAGAAAAAAGGATACGCTGGTAACTCGGGAAAACCCAAGGAAAAACGTTATAGAGCCAGTGGATTTGGTTAAGCTTTTATTCTTTCCTCTATCATGTTAATACTTAAAGATGGTAAAGATAAGATGGTAAAGATAAGATGGTAAAGATAAGATGGTAAAGATAAGATGGTAAAGATAAACAGGAGATGAACTGGCTGACTAGCAGATTTTCCAATACAGAACCAAAGATTAATTATGATAAGCAGTGGGCTTTTGAAATCGCTTACTTTACCCGGGATATCGGGACTTATCTAAGAAAACTTGGGAATCTTCTGAATGCCAAGGACTATGTTGAGTCGCGCATCCTAGCCTCTGAAATGAAACAGAGAGCAGAGTTTGAAAAAACCGTCCAGCCTGAATTCAGGACTTCGGCCAATCTTGTAAAGGCTCGCAAGCTGTTCAACAGCTTTCTGGATGAGTGCGTTAATTTTGCCGAGCTTTTAAGGATCACAACAATACAGGAAGAAACCGGGTGTGAAGAAATGCTGGACAAGCCCGAACAGATTAGGAATTCAATCGACAGGCTGAACCTTATTAAAGAAATGTTGACCGATGAACTTTGCCTTTACGGCTGGTATTACTGAAAATACAGATGGTTTTTCAATTCATGTTTATCCGTATTTATCCGTATTTATCCATGATTATCTATGTTTATCTATGTTTATCTATGTTTATTTATGTTTATCTATGTTTATCTACATTTATACGTTTTCATCTATATTTATTTCTATTTATTTATATTTATCTGTGTTTATCCGTGTCCATCTGTGGTTCTTAGGAAATCCATACCAGATAGCTTCTAATCACCAATTTAAGCATCTTTTCGAATCTGCAACCTCTACCTTTAACAATAATCGTTATATTTAAGCAATGTTTTCTAAAAAACACTGGGGCCTGGCTCAAAGGCTGTTCGGTAAGAAGGCATCATTATTAAAGACCTCAATAGAGAGATAGCAAAGGGTTATATACAGGAAAATGAGTTACAAGATAATCATTCAAGTTAAAGGTTATTTAATCTAATATTATCTAATCTAATAATTCAGTCTGCCTGTATTACAGGGAAGAGTTCAAAAAAGCGTCTGGAACTTATCCAAGAAGATCGAATTTTTGCTGTATAAGTTTTATTCATATCGGTTCTGAATTTCCCTGGTCCTCAGGCACCTTCTCGCATTCCCGGGGATATTAACCATTTATACGGCGTGTTTACTTGTTTTTAGCTGGTATCATGTACCGGTTTTGATAAGTGGCCTCTCCTGCAAAGGATACTGTCGGGTATGCGGCAGAGCATATAAGCAGCAGGTCTGCAAGTTGCATGATCTGTGAGAAAAAACTGTCAATTTGTCAATATTAGAGTGAGTACATGGAAAAATTAGCAAAATTTAAGGCATTAGGGCTTTCAGACAGTACGTTAAAAGCCCTTAAAAAGAAAGGGTTTGAAGAACCAACCCCAATTCAGGAAAAAGTAATCCCGCTTTTTTTGAAAGGAGAATGCGATATTATAGGGCAGGCTCAGACCGGAACCGGGAAAACAACGGCTTTCGGGACCCCCATTATAGAAAGAATTCCTGAGAAATCAGGGAAGGTACAGGCAATAGTCCTGACTCCAACTCGAGAACTGGCAATCCAGGTCTCAGAAGAACTTAATTCCTTAAAAGGAGACAAGAAGCTGCATATCGTCCCGATTTATGGAGGGCAGTCCATGACTCAGCAGCTCAGGATACTGAGAAATGGAGTTGACATCGTTGTGGGGACCCCAGGAAGGGTCATCGACCACCTTGAGAGAAAGAGCTTGGACCTTGAGCACATTGCGTATTTCGTGCTTGACGAGGCCGACGAGATGCTCAATATGGGCTTTATCGACGATATTAAAGAGATCCTGAGGGCAACAGGACCTGAAAAACGAATGCTTTTCTTTTCAGCTACAATGCCAAAGCCAATCCTTGGAATAGCCAAGAGATACATGAAGAACTACGAGCATGTTGCAATTGAAAAAGAAGAGCTTGTTGCAAGCCTGACTGAGCAGATTTACTTCGAGGTCAGGGAGGGCGATAAATTCGAAGCCCTGTGCAGGATTATCGATATTGAAGACGAATTTTACGGGCTCGTGTTCTGCAGAACAAAAAACGATACAACCCAGCTTGCCCAGAAGCTTGGGGACCGTGGGTACGTAGCCGATGCCCTGAACGGCGACCTTTCCCAGAATGAAAGGGAAAAAATCCTTAACCGGTTCAGGAAACAGAAAATAAATATCCTCGTAGCAACTGACGTTGCAGCCCGAGGTATCGATATCATGGATCTGACCCATGTTATCAACTATTCCCTTCCCCAGGACCCTGAGTCTTATGTGCACAGGATAGGAAGGACAGGCAGGGCAGGCAAGCAGGGAACTGCAATTACTTTCGTTACATCCACGGAGTACAGGCGGCTAACTTACATTAAAAAGACCTCAAAGTCCGAAATGAGGAGAGGTCGAATCCCCGAGATAAAAGATGTAATAAAAGCCAAAAGGGCAAGAGTAAAAGCCGAACTCGAAGACACTATAAAAGCAGAGGCATACGGCGATTGCCTTGAGATGAGCGAAAAGCTCCTGGATGAATATCCTGCCGAAAAAATTCTGGCAGCCCTTCTGAAGTGCGCTTTCAAGGAAATGTTCGATGAAGGTATGTACGCGGAGATTTCCCGAAGCTCGTATGTTGACCGGAAAGGAAAAACCAGGCTGTTTATTGCCATGGGCAAAGCCGAAGGCATGACGACCCCTAACAGGCTATGTGAGTTCATAAAGGAAGAGACCGGAGAAAGCGACCTGAAAATAAGGGATGCAGAGATTTTCCCGCATTTCTCCTTCGTAACCGTACCTTTCGCCCAGGCTGAAACCCTGCTCGAAATCTTCAAAAATAAAAAGAGAGGCCGAAAACCCTTTGTGGAAATTGCCCAGAAATCGAATAGAAGAAGCTCCAGGAATGCTGGCGATACTCGCGGTAGCACTCGGAGCAATACAAGCTATACGAGAGATGCAAGAACCCCAAAGAGAAAATATCCTTCATACTAAATTCATTTCTTTTTTCAGGAGTCTTGAGGCTGAGATGTTTCAGGAATCCAAAAAAGCTTTGATAGCAGGAATCCCAATAAGTTCTGAGAGCATCATTTTATCCAAATTTTAATTTAATCTTTTTTTCTACTTCTCAAATTAGAGATGTTTATTTTCCCAAAAAAGTTTTCATTCCTACTAAGATAACAAATATGCCAAAAGCCTTTCTCATTACGTCAAGTGGAAGTGAAGTTGCCAATTGAGCTCCAAATTTTGCACTAATAATCATAGCAGTGCAAATAATTATGCCTGCGTATAAATCCGCATATCCTCTTTTATAGTACTCAAAGAATGCAAGTATGCCAACTGGCGGAAGCAATGCAACCAGGGAAGTGCCCTGGGCTTTTAACTGAGAAAATCCTTCTAAAAAGATTAGCGCAGGAATAATTATAACCCCGCCACCAATCCCAAATAATCCACTTAAAATACCTGCGGTAACGCCAATTAGTATATAAACTACTAAACCTTCCATAGGGTCCCACCTTCCAGATATATTTCAAAGAATATTCCTAGATTAACTTTTTTACCACAAAAATAGAATGCAGAATCAATGTTAATACCATTTCATTCATAAAAATAAAAGTTTATCTTGTCGATCAGGAAGATAGAGATCATCATCTATGAATTGATTTCTAAACTTGTAAGGAGAAGGATAAAAGTCTGTATAGAGGAAATCATTATTTAATGCAAAAAAACCCAGCCTGTATATAAGAATACCAGAATAACTCCACGGTTTTGAATCCGGTTTTTCTCAAAAGTTTAAGATGCTCTTCGACAGTAATAGGAAAATACTCAGTATCAAAACGCTCGAGATACTGCTTTATCTCTTCCTCAGTCCTGTCGTGGGCTAACTGGAAATTGCGCAAATATCTTTTTCCTACCATAATCCCTTCTTTGGTTAGCGGTCTGATGTTCTCGAAAGCAATGTAAATTCCACCTTCTTTGAGAAGCTTGTAACACACACCAGTTGCTTTAGCCCTGCCTTCACGGGTAAGGTAGTGATGGCACTGTATGGCAGTTATAACGTCCGGTTTTTCCTCCAATTCCTGAGAGAACTCCTGAGTGGGGGAAGCCTTCAGGAACTCCAGCCTATCCGCAGAGCAGAGTGACAGTTTTTTCCTTGCCTGATCCAGCATACCTTCCGAAGGATCAAGTAAAAGGAATTTTGTTGCGGGAAATTCCTCAATTGCCATATTAACCAGAGAACCTGTACCACATCCGGTATCCAGCCAGATTCTGGGGTCGGATGGAAGAGATTTAACTAAATTGATAGTTTCCTGATGAAAACAGAAGTAGTAAGGGAGAATACTGGGGATTCGGGCATCAAAATCCTCAGGAAGATTAGGAGTAGCATTTTGAGCAGGTTTTGCAGAAGACATGGCAAGAAAGTCCTTTCTTATACAATTATTAAACTAATCTTGGAGTCTATCCCAAAACTCGAGATTGCGTCTCTAAAT
>DADO01000004.1:25272-35893 GCA_002509325.1 Methanosarcina sp. UBA402
ATGTGAGAATAAAATTGGTTTTGGGATGGGCTCTTGTACTAATTTTACACTTATTTACACTAACTTAAACTAATCTTTCACTATCCTTATACCACTAAAGAAAGTTATCGTTCTTGATAATTTCAAATCATCTTTAAATAGCTATATATCTAAGATTTTCAGATATTATTGCTTTAAGATTGTATTCTTTATTAGAGCGCCTCTTTATTAGAGTGCCTCTTAATTTTGAGATTGTTTCTTCTTTAATTACTTGCAGGAAAAGTAAAAATCTGTCAAAAACCACTTGAAGAAAAAGGAGTCATTCTCATCATGCATTACAGCCTTGGGATTGATGCTGGGGGCACTTATACCGATGCGGTGCTTATAAGGGATTCAGACGGAGAGATCATAGACTCAAACAAATCACTTACGACCTATCCCGATCCTCTTGCTGGCATTAAAAACGTAATTGATGGCCTCGATCCTGAATATCTCAAAGACATAAAACTGGTTTCGGTTTCAACGACCCTTTCAACCAATACCGTTCTTGAAGGCACGGGTTTTCCTGTAGCCCTGATCCTTATAGGAGACCATCCACTTGAGAAAGAACTGCCTGCCGAACACGTACTTTTTGCTGCAGGTGGGCACAACCATAACGGAGAAGAGGCTGCCAAACTTGACCTTGAGGCTATTGAGAAATTTGCACTGCGGGTCAAGGACAGGGTTTCAGCTTTTGCCATATCTTCTTACTTCAGCACAAGGAATCCTGAGCACGAAATAAGAGCAAGAGACCTGGTTCTTGAGCGCACTGGA
Source organism: Methanosarcina sp. UBA402 (assembly GCA_002509325.1). GTDB lineage: Archaea > Halobacteriota > Methanosarcinia > Methanosarcinales > Methanosarcinaceae > Methanosarcina. The sequence continues at coordinate 26,065 of DADO01000004.1, forward strand.
CTGCCAGCGGTCTGCGGACACGAGCTCTCCCAAGAATTGGGAGCCTATGAAAGGGCAGTGACAGCTTTCCTGAACGCACAGCTCATCCCTATCACAAGGCAGTTTGTACAGTCAATTATTTCAGATATCGTGAAGCGCGGAATTGATGCACGGCTCCTTATGCTCAAATGTGACGGCTCGGTTGTGGGGATAAGAGATGCCCTGAAAAAACCTATCGAGACTATTTTTTCAGGTCCGGCAGCAAGCCTTGTAGGGGCATCTTACCTCTCAGGACTTAAGACCTGTGCCGTAATTGATGTTGGCGGAACAAGTACGGATATTTCCTCGATCTGTATGGGAGTTCCTGACCTGAACAATGAGGGAGCCATTGTAGGGGGCTGGAAGACTCGCGTTCGGGCGATTCGTATGGAAACAACCGCTACAGGCGGAGACAGTCATGTATGGATCGTGGACAGAGAACTCTTTTTAGGACCTAGGCGAGTCATGCCCCTGGCAATGGCTGCGGTAAAATATCCGACTTTTCTGAATAATCTCAAAAAGACACCCATGCCTCCCAGAGAAGATCTAGGCGAAAACATTCAGCCAACAAAATTCTTTGTGAGATCTGACTACCCGGCAGGAGAATTGAGCAGGGCTGAAGCCGAAGTGCTGGAGGTTATCAGGGAAGAACCCGTTTCAGTGCCCGAAATCAAAGCTCTTATCCGAAAAGGCCTTCATCCTCAGACTTTAGATTCCCTTCTCAGAAAACGTCTTGTGCAAGCAATTGGTTTTACCCCTACTGATGCTCTACATGTGCTTGGAGAATATACGGCGTGGAGTGAGGAAGCTTCCCGAATAGGTGCAGAAAGGCTTGCAAGGGTCATGCGTATAACCCCTGGAGAGTTCTGCACTGCTGTAAAAAAGCGAGTTGCAAGGAACATGGCACTTCATCTGCTTTCGTACATCCTGGAAGGCGTTCCATACGCAGCCATTGAAAAGATCCTTGACGGAAACTATCCTGCCAAATTCAAACTGGATATTCCAATTGTGCTGCTTGGGGGCCCTGTCCGAGCTCACAGGAGAGAACTGGAGGAAATTATTGGCGCAGAAATCCTGGTGCCCGAACATGCCGAAGTAGGAAACGCAGTCGGAGCGCTTGTAGGAAAAGGCATCAAAAGAGTTGAAATCCTGATAAGGCCAGCAAGCCTCATGTCTCCAGATAAAGATTTCCTGGTCTTTGCCCCTGACAGCAGGCTAAAATTCGATACATATTCTGAAGCGTTCGAAACTGCAATCGAACTTGGGAAAAAACTTGTTGTAGATTACATGCGAGACTGCGGCCTTAGCGGGAACCAGGTTGAAATTTCAGTTGAGAAAAAGACGATCTCACCTGATGGCTGGAACCATCCGCCCATGGAAACAAATCTGCTGATAATGGGAGTAGGGGTGAGGGAACTACCCGCCTAAACTAAATCCTTCACCTAAGGGGTGCAAATATAACCAGGATGAATTGCTCAATGTTTAAGGATAGCCATATTTTAAAGATAGACAGGTGTATTTTTATAAACAACTTAGTATGAAAATCTGAGGACCCAGATTCATATTAAAGGCTAATGAATAACAAATTAGCGAAAGAGAAGGCGATATATGTGGATGCAAATGAGAAAAAGGATGTAATTAAAGAGAAATACGGTAAAATTGCAATATTAGGCGGCTCGTGTTGTTCTAGTGGATGCTGTGGAGATTCAAGTGCGGCAGATTTATCAAAATCTATTGGCTATTCTGAGAATGACATCAACACGGTTCCAGATGCAAACCTGGGTCTTGGTTGTGGGAACCCAATAGCATTTGCTGGGTTGAAGCCAGGCAATATTGTTCTTGATCTTGGTTCTGGAGCTGGTTTTGACTGTTTCCTTGCAGCAAAACAGGTAGGGAACTCAGGAAAGATTATAGGAGTTGATATGACTCAGGCTATGATTGAAAAGGCACAGGCCAACGCTTTGAAATATGGTTATTCAAATATAGAGTTTCGCCTGGGAGACATCGAAGCTCTTCCTGTTGAAAGCAACTCAGTAGATGTTATTATCAGTAATTGTGTAATTAATTTGGCTCCAGACAAAGAAAAAGTTTTTAAGGAAGCCTTCAGGGTTCTTAAACCAGAAGGCGAAATGTATATTTCTGATATTGTTCTTCTGGCCGAGCTTTCTGAAGACTTGAAAAATGATAAAGATCTTCTGACAAGCTGCCTTGCAGGCGCCTTGCTTAAAGAAGAGTATCTCAGGCTTTTAAATGAAGCTGGATTTTCAGTTGAAATTTTGAATGAAGATCTGGATATAAGCAAAAGGCAGTATGGTGGGTTGCCTGCGGAGAGTTTAAAGCTTAAAGCCTGGAAGTAAGAAAAGCTTTTAGTTTTTTCATCATACAGTTATAGCACTTAGAGCACAAAGAATAACATAGTAAGCATCATTTCAAATTTTTAATAGTTTAATTTGTAACTTAATGTTTTTCTCCAGGCTGAATAGTTGCTCATTTATAGATTCTCGTGCTGGATAGATTTTGGGCTTAAATTGAATTGATAGCACAGAATTTATTCGTCAACAGCTTCCAAAACCTTCCTGATTTTATCGTTTTTTATGGAATAGAGTCGCATCTTTCCTTCTTTTCTTACTTTAATTATCCCCCAATCCTGTAACTTTGCAAGGTGCATTGAAGTATTTGATTGAGTTCTACCAATTAGCTCCGGGATCTCACAGGCGCATAGCTCTCCTTTATAGGTACCACATTTATTCTCTTCGCATGTGCGCTCGGCCTCAAGAAGAACCTTGATAATCCTGTACCTTGTATCACCGCTTAGTGCCTTGAAGAGTTGTACATTTTTTTCATTAAACATATCAACAATTATTGAATTTGAGAAAGTATATATACCTTCCTAAAGCTGAAATTTAGCATATTACCCGCAAAAATAACAAAATAATGGCTGTTTGGAATGAAACGCTTCTCTAATTATATGCTCCTCCAATTTTATAATACAGTTGTATTTTGTTGTTTTTCGGACTTATTGTATTTTGAGAGAATCCTTCCGAGTCAGTAACTATTTTATGCCCATATCGATATATCTAAATATAAGCATATTATGATATATCAGAATAGAGGTGTTCTAAATGAGTAAATTTGGAAAAAAACTGCTTGGAAAATTGATCGGAAACAATAAAAGTTGCTGCTGTAATGGCCCTTCTATCGTAAGCGTTAGAAAGATCAACATCGATGGCAAAGAACTGCAAATTGCCGGATTAGAAGAGGAATTTGAAAAAATTAGTGTTGCGGGCAAAGCTCCAGAGAACATAAATGGCGAGGAACTGATTCAGAACCTTTCCAAAATAAATGTAATCCCTGAAGAAAGTTTAGACAAATTCAAAGCTTCAATACTCAAAGAATACGAAATATATTGGCAGGAGAAAAAAGCATAATTCATATCGATAGTTATGAATATAACACCCTATAAAATAAGCCCTGTCTAATGCTCCAGATGCGAATATAGTTAAGAGGTTTCAAAAGTGAACTTTAAGTGCGCAATCTGTGGAAAAGAAGAGGATTCCTTACTTAGGGCTAACCATAAAAAGTTAGGAACCATACTCTGCTTAGGGTGCTGGATTAGGGAACAGGGTAAAAACAATCTGCTTCCTTTAGAAGGGGGAAACAGGTGCTGCGGATAAATACGATAAAACAAAGGAGATCAAGTGTGAATAAAAGAAGGTGTGAAGTAGAAACCGAAAGATTGAAGCGTTTTATCCTTGATAAAGACCAGTTTGAATCAAGGTCGCAAAAACTCAGTTCTCTGGTGAATGGGTTAGATGAAGAAGTTTTATCCTTGGAGGTCAAAATTTTTAAGGCTCTCTCAGATACCAATCGCCTCAAAATTATAAAATTATTAAAAGAAGGAGAACTGTGTGCCTGTGAACTAACGGTTGCCCTTTCTAATTCTCAATCGACTGTTTCTCACCACCTCTCAGTACTGAAAAATGCAGGTATGATCAAAGAAAGAAAAGAAGGGAAGTGGTCTTATTTTCGCCTCTCAGACGGGGCAATAATTGAATTGCTTAATCAGGCTCAATTGCTTACAGACAGATGAACCATGAGTTGATTTTTGTTTAAGGAATTGAATCAGAGGGTAACTGAGCTCTTAAAAGAAAATACTCTTTGAAATATCGAGCTTATAATGACACTATTGTGGTAATTTTAGATTCCTGAGAGCTGTAGCTTTCATTAAATAAAAGGAAGGAAGTAAAAATGTTCTGGAATAATTTAGTTATGGCAGCCAATTACTTCATTGAAATCGCCGTAGAGCTTACTATTTTATTTATAGGGATAACTTTTCTCGTGGGATTGATTCAAGAGTATGTTCCAGACGAGACCATAAAAAAGGCTTTAGGAGGAAGGCACAAAGTTATAGGCAGTGTTCTTGGAGCAGGTTTTGGTGCCCTTACGCCCTTTTGCTCCTGCTCTACCATACCGCTTCTTCTGGGAATGCTCAATGCTGGCGTGCCTTTTGCCGCAGCAATGGCATTCCTGTTCTCGTCCCCCTTGCTAAATCCAGTGATAATATCTTTATTCATCATCCTGTTGGGATGGAGGGTAGCTGCTCTTTACTTTGTCATCGTCTTCGTAGCTACAATTCTCATTGGTCTCTTGCTCGATAAGCTAGGCTTCTCCAGTCATGTTAAGCCGGCAGCCGTTATGAGAAGTTGCTGTGATAGTCAACAAGCTACAGACACCAAGTCTAGGATACAACGGACTGCGGGATTTGCAATGAACTTATTTCGCCAGCTGATGCCTTATTTACTTATTGGGGCTAGCATCGGGGCGTTCATTCATGGATTCGTACCTACAGAGATCATCTCCCGCCTAGCTGGACCGAACAATCCTCTGGCAGTCCCTGTGGCTGCAGTTGTTGGTATTCCAATCTACATCCGAGCAGAGACTATGATTCCAATTGGTCTGGCGCTCACTGAGAAGGGAATGAGTTTGGGAGCCGTTCTGGCATTGATTATCGGAGGTGCTGGAGCCAGTATCCCCGAACTGACGCTTCTCTCAGCCATATTCAAGAGGAAATTGTTGGCTGCCTTTGTAGCAACCGTTTTTTCCATAGCTGTGCTTGTAGGGTATTTGGTAAATTTAATTGTATTGTAAGAACCCTCGAGGATAATTAGAAATGATATCAGGCAGATATGATACTGAGCCTGGTATCATTTCTCAAATGTCTGCAAGATCCAGTCTTTTATCTCATCCCTGATTCGCCGGAATACTCTGAGCCGCTCCTCTTCTGATCCCACAACCACGGCAGGGGCCTCAAAACTTTTGTAAATTATTTCTCTTGCTTTGGGAGATTTGGTCGAGAGCTTCAGATCCGTAGTGCAGATAGGGCAAGTCACTTTAGCCAGATCACAAACCGTAACTACTAAGTCAAATATAGTGTCCTGAAATTCTTGCGGAGTTTTAGAGCGTTGACTGGAGATATCGATATCGATTTCCTTCATGACTATAATAGCATAAGGATTAACAGTTGTGGCTTCAATGCCGGCGCTGTAAGCCTCGTACCGATCTCCATAAATAGCCCTTAAAAGACCTTCTGCCATCTGTGACCTAGCTGAGTTATGAGTGCATAGAAAAAGGATCTTCTTTTTTCCTGTGGTCCCATGTTTGTTACCATTTCAATATTATCGCACTTGATAATAGATCAGCATTGTGATTGTTCCTGCACTCGGCCTTCTGGATATTCGACAGACAAGAAGATTTAGTTCTACTTATCATCTTTTAGCTGCACTCTTATCTCTTTCGTTATTTCTTTCATCATCTCTCCAACAAGATTAGCTTTTTCACAATGAGATGCCTCTTTTGGCTTGCAGTTCAGGAGAATGCTCATAAGTCTATCTGCAGTTTGATAAAACTTTATATCCTCAAATCTGATTAAAAGTTCTGATAAGCTTTCACTAAACTCCCTACATTTATCATGGTTACAGACCGCCTGCTCATGCAACTGGCAGACCGATTGCAGGTCTTTTATGATCTCTTTCGGGATGTTTGTCTCAACCATCATAGGGATAGGTCCTTATCATCACGAATTCTCAATAAGTTCAAGAAAAAGGTTGAAAATATAAAGTGGAAACTGGCACTTTTAATTGCAAAATCAAAAAACATAATCTCAAATTTGTAATATCGGGTATTTTAAAACGTATATTCATGCCTGCAGTGCTCCATTATATCCTCAATAAAATCGGAGTAAAAGTCATCCGGGACAGTCACTTTTTCTCCTGCCATGATAGCTCTGGCCTCGAGGTCTTCTTTACATGCATAAACGTCACACTCTGGCAGTTTTTCTATTCCGGTAAGCAGATTATAGACTCCATCGCCTGCAAGGTAGATTCTGGCTTTTCCGGAGCGAGCAGCCAGTTTGAGGCATAACTCCGATCTCGGACTGAAGGGAGGCTTTGTCAGCAGAAACACATCCATTTTTTCTTGTTTCATATTATCATCCAATTAATCCTTAATCAGCAGCTAGTATTAAAACGCGATAACATAGGTTGAGCTTTCCATCGCTTCGAAAAAATCTTCTTCGTCTGCCAGTTCTATAGTTTCTATCAAAGTTTGCCCGAAAAGACCTCTTTCCACAAGCGAGGGTTCGTGGGCAAGCACTCTCAACTCCCCGTATGCATAGAGAATATCTCCAAGGTTTGGTAATCCAAGCTTTCTGCTATCTTGACCCACAATTGCAAGATAGACTCCATCTCCATAAAGGCCTAGAGTCACATCCATCTCGTTAAGGCTCACTGCAGCTGCATTCAATGCTCCAAAAGCTTTTTCACTGCCGTAAGGAGCTGTATCCAGCAGATAGAAGACTGATTTCATTGGATCTTACCCTCCCAAAAAACGGATCTCATTGTTAAAATCTTATCTTGAAAGTGAAATTACTCTATCACTCATACTCAGCATTTCCGACAATTCATAAAGGCTGGTAATTCTTATTCCAGGGAAATAGTCTTTGCAGTTACTTTCTTGTATAATCTCTTTTTCTGGAAGGTAGCCCCTTGCACCAGCACATCGTGCACAAGCTCGGACTACCGCTCCTTTTCCAGCAAGTTCAGAAAAAAGCTGTCCTGCATTGATAAAGAAGGCTGGATATTGACCTTTTTTGGGAATATGCACTGCATCCAGGTAAAGAAATATATTTACTTTATATTTTTTAAGTGCAGCCTCAGCAAGTTTATAGGCAATCTCAGCGTATTCAGAAATATAAGGGCCATCGGTAAGCACTATTGTTAGCGTCTTCAAGGCTTCCTCCGATTAAATGAAACATTATGAATAAAACGTTAGTAACTGCAGTTCAAATGTATGTAGCCAGAAATTGTAGACGCTCCAGATTGGTTGCATAATCTGGCTTTTTAAGCTGGGTACACATATCTAGACTGACCTGTCCTGCCATTAGCCTTATAGTAAAGCTGTAGCACCCCTGTTCGCCGCACTCTTGACAGTTGGTCTGGGGCAGGTGTTTATATATCTCCATTAGCTCGACCTTTATCTTTTCCCTGGGAGGTGGAGCAACTCCTTTTTTGATAGCTTGATTGATAGTATTTCTGAAGTTTTCAAGCTCTTTTTTTGCTTCCTCCTCATTTTTAACCATTCTCATGACTATTTTTCCACTACCATAAATAGTTGTCATGATTTCTCCTTTTTGAACTATCAAACTATCTTTTCTATCCGAGTAATTGCCTCTGGGAAAGAGAGGCTCAAGGATCTTTAAGGCCCCACCCAGCGGGGGAACCATGTTTGCAGCTACTCTTAATTTCGTGGAATCTGCTATACAGGGCAAAACCTGCCTGATCTCAACAATCTCCACAGGTTTTGCCTGAGAGAGGTCTTTAATCTCCTCAGTTTCTCTTTCTTTCTTATTTTTCAAGAAATTTCTGCCGTATTCACTTATTTTTACAGTCCCTTCTTCCAATTCGACTAGGCCTGCATCTCGTAAAATCTTCATATGGAAATTAAGTGTTTTTTTCCCGACTAAGCCTTCAATTTCCTCAACGTCTCTAGCACCGTTTGCAAGGAAGTTAATTATTCTCCTTCGAGCCTTATTGGCCATAGCAAAATTCACCAATTTTGTCTCACTAGTACCTCCTGACATTTTTACACCTTCTAACACATTAAAGTCTAATTCTGCCCTTCTCAATTCAGCACATTATAATCCTTCTTTTAGAGTAAAACCTAATTATCCTAAGTTATTCCTACGATTAGTTATGAAGTCACGTCTATAAAAACTCAAAAGCCAAATATCAAAAAAGATTGATATAAGAACATTAAAACATTAAATTCTGTTGGAAGTGAAGTATGAGAAATGTCAGAAGAAGTAGAAGGGAAAGACTTATGCAAATTCCCCCTACTTAACTGTCTAATTATTTAGTAGAACTTTTAGTTACGTAGGTTGTGATTTTTAATTAGCGGTAGCTCAGATATAAGCAGTTAAAACCTGCAAATGTTCCTGGTTGGTTGCGTACTTTGGCTCATTAAGAGGTGTACACATATCAAGGGAGGCATCTCCGCTCATGAGTTTTATGGCAAAAGTATAACAGCTCTGCTCACCGCATTTGCCGCAGTTGGTCTGGGGCAGGTATTTATAGAGCTCCATGGGTTCAACCCTGATCTTCTCCCTGGGAGCAGGGGCGACGCCCATTGCAATAGCCTCATTGATGATGTTTCTGAGATTTTCAAGCGCTTCTTTGGCCTCATCCTCATTTTTTATCATTGTCATGGTAACTTTTCCACTACCATAAACCGTTGTAATAACTTCTCCTTTTTGAACTATTAGTGCATTTATTTTTTCAGAGTATCTTCCTCTGGGAAAGAGAGGCTCAAGAACCTTGAGGGTTCCGCCAAGTGAAGGAGCAATATTTGCTATTACCCTAAATTTCGAAGAGTCTGCTATACAGGGCAGAAGCTGTCGAACTTCTACAATCTCCACAGGCTTTGCCTGAGAGAGATCTATATTCTTATCAGCATTCTTGTCTTCCTTGCCTTTCAGGAAATTTCTGCCATATTCACTTAAACTAGCAGTTTCCTCTCCTAACTTAATCAGGCTTGCCTGTTGCAAAAGCTTGAGATGAAAATCAAGCATTGTCTTCCCTACTTCCTCTCCAATTTCCTCGATACTTTTGTCTCCTGATGATAAGAAGTTCATTATCTTCCGTCGGGTAGCGTTGGCCATAGCATTGTTTACCAGCTTTATCTCATTAGGATTTCCAGGCAATTTTAACACCTACAAAAGTTATGAAAATTTAATTTTCGTTATTTCTTGATTATTTATTCATGTCAGATATCTCTCTCTGAGGAAGTTAGTTTTCTCTAATTAATTGTTAGTTTACTTCATAAAAACCCAAGTGTTGGATATCAAAAAAGATTGATACGAATTATTAAGATTCAGTTATGTAACCATAAGTGTTTTACAAATAAAATATCTAATAAGCATCTTATAAACCGATTTTTTTCTACAGGTATTGTAGCTGGTAACACTAAAAAACCTTCATCTGGGCAATCAGTATAAAACAGTTTAATATGTATTATTAATACACATCAATTATTCTTGATACAAATCACACGGGTTTTTAAAATTTGAACCTCTAATGTCAATTATATCGCCTTTAGAATACAATGAATTAAGCAAATATGGAGACTAGAAAATGAAAAAAGAAAAAGATTCATTACCAGAAGAAGAAAAATTAGAAAAATTACCAGAAGAAGAAAAATTACCAGAAGAAGAAAAATTAGGTCGTGCACTATTAGTTAGTTGATGTTATTTCTAAAA
>DADO01000165.1:0-167 GCA_002509325.1 Methanosarcina sp. UBA402
GCATCTTTAGCTTTGTTTTGAGATTCTAAAGCCAAAATATATGAGACAATAGCATCAGGATTCAAGCGATATTGAGTAAGAATCTCTTCAGATATTGAGTAAGAATCTCTTCACGTACCATAGGTAGCTCTCAAATCTCCAGAGTTTTATATTATATTGATTATAAA
>DADO01000165.1:419-9348 GCA_002509325.1 Methanosarcina sp. UBA402
AATTGAGATAGCTGAATAGTTACCTATAATTAAACGAAAAGAATTTAAACAATACTCTATAAGGAATAAATGGATGAAGCCAGGGATAAATGAATAAGTATAAACAATTTGATGGTTATATCCCTGCTTAAAAAATCACTATTAGTTATTAGATCACTATTAGTTATTAGATCACTATTAGTTATTAGATCACTATTAGTTATTAGATCACTATTAGATCACTATTAGTCATTAGAAGCCATTTGAAGCCATTATTAGTTGATTTGAATCAATGTTCAGGGGGAATCCTCATAAAAATAGCAATTACCGGAAAAGGCGGCGTTGGAAAAACAACTCTCTCAGGCACTCTGGCAAGACTGCTTGCAAGGGATGGATACGAGGTACTGGCAATAGATGCGGATCCGGATATGAACCTAGCATCTTCACTTGGGGTAGAAAACCCCCCAAAGCCCCTGGCAGATTTCAAGGATCTGATTCAGGAAAGAGCAGGTGCTGAAGGCGGAGCTTTCATTTACAACCCCAAAGTTGATGATATTGCGAGTAAATATGGAGTTATAGGGCCTGATGGGGTAAGAATGCTTGTCATGGGTACCGTGGACCGTGGAGGAAGTGGGTGCATGTGCCCTGCCTCGGCGTTCCTGAGGGCTCTTCTCAGGCACCTTATGATCAGGGAAAAAAGTGCAGTGATCCTGGATATGGAAGCAGGGATCGAACATCTCGGAAGGGGCACCACAAGAGGAATGGACCTCATGATCGTGGTGGTTGAGCCAGGGGCAAGATCGCTTGAAACCGCTGAGAGAATAAAAAGACTCTCTTCCGAAATAGGGATAAAACACCTTGCTGCCGTAATTAACAAAGGAGGCTCTGGAAAAGTTAATGATAAACTTGAAGAGCTGGGCATCCAGGTTCTAGGAGAGATTCCCTTTGACCCTAAGTTAATGCAAGCTGACCTCGAAAAACAGGCTCCGATTGAGGTAGGCGGCGAAGCGGTGGACGCTATAGCAAAAATTAAGGAAAAACTTATTGAGGTCGTTGAAAAGATCAGGAGTGAAGAAGAAGCGGGAAAAAAGAGTGAAAAGTAAAGGCCGGTTTCAGGCCTACACTTCCATCTCAGAACTTTTAATCCTTTTTTACATTATCTAGGGGTTTTTAATTCTTTTTTACACTATCTAGGGGTTTTTAATTCTTTTTGATAACACAGCATTTCTTGACTGTTTCTGCAGTTTTTTGATTTCTGCAATCTTTTTATCTCTATAACTTTTAATCTCTGTTACGCCCTGTCTCTGACCAGAAATCCCTTTTCCTATTCAGATCTCTCAGATCTTCAGTTTAGTTGAAACCACTGTCTGGAGAGTCTGCTAAATTTCCTTTTTTATAAATAAGTTTGAGAAGCCTTGATTTCTTCTCTCTAATAAGATGGTCAGTCGGATCAATCTCAAGCGCTTTGTCATAACATTGAATGGCTTCTCCATATCTGCCAAGGCTTTCCAGAGCTAAGCCCTTCTGATATAATGAAAATACATCTTCAGGTTTTATTTCCAGGACCTCATCGTAAGATTCGATTGATTTTTCAAACTCTTTCAGGTTATTGAAAGCAAATCCCTTGAGGCACCTGATCCCCAGGTTTTCGGAATCAATCTCAAGAGCTTTATCATAGCAGGTAAAAGCTTCTTTTGATTTTCCCATCCTGTCCAGGGCGAAACCTTTCTGGATCCATGCATCAAGGTAGAGAGGATCCAGAGTTAGGGCTTTATCATACAGCCTGAGTTTGTCTTCGTAATTGTCAGTCTCGCCAGCCTTTATAAGTAACTGCCTGGGATTTTCTGTTTCTCCGTTTTTTTCTGCTGCTTCTGACTCCTTTTGCTTTTCCTTATCCATCTTCTCAATCGCATATTCTTCTGCCATATCGGAATCCTCACTTTTCCAGTGACAGCTCATTCCGGACTCCTTCCGGGATCTTGCCACACCTGGCTATTTTACATTTCACGCATTGAGCCAGAGCTAAAACTGGTATCCTGCACTTTTGTTTTCAATGAGATATACTTTTTCTAATCCCAATTTTACTGAGTATAAAGCGCTACTCTGTAATAATAAAACGCATATGAAATTCTTCAAATAATACGCACAAAGAAATGAAAGTACTTTTTTCCTTCCCTTTTTTATCGATCAACATCATCATTATCTTGGGCAGTAAGGTTGTACTTATTTTGGTTCTTCGAAGCCTTGATAAAACTAACCAGTGAATTGCCATCGAAGGCTCAAATGTGACTTTTATCACGGATGCTAAATTGGCCTTTGAGGCACTTCTACTGCCTAAATTAATTTGGTGATCTAATTTGGTGATCTAATTTGGTGATCTAATTTGGTGATCTAAATTGGTGATCTAATTTGGTGATCTAAATTGGTTGAAGTCATAAACAAAGCTTGTGGTTTAGACATTCACAAACTCTAAAACAAGAAACCGAAAAAGGACAGGGAAAAGTAATAAAAAATGAGTAAAAGTATCTATACTTCTTTTTCGTTTTTCACTGGCAAGACTCATGTTGAATATTTCGGGATAAAACAAATGAAGAATAGACTCGGAAAGAATTAAAAATTCAGAAAACGAGCTAGATTAAAGGTAATAAATTTTAAAAATACTTTTTGTAACAGAAAAATTCCAATAAAAGATATTTATTGAGTATCCAGTATGTAAAAGATTATTAGCCAAAGGGAAAATTAGGGTGAGGGTAAATCCCCTTAAAGAATATTAGGCAAGGTTTTTCAGGCGTTCGATATTTCTGAACACAATTCTGCTTTCGGCCATGATTTCTTCTTCGATCTTGCTAACAATGCACTCCATTGGAACTATAAGCTTGTATAGCTTGACTGGCCTGCCTTTACCTTTTGTTTTTTTCTCTTCCCGGATATCAATCCAGTTTTTTTCTCGGAGATATCGCATTGCAACACTGACTTCAGGCTGTCTCAGGCCTGATATCATTTCAATCGTCTGAGACGAGATCTCCCTCCCTTTTGCAAGGCATGTGAGTGTAAGAGCAATTGGCCTGCTGACATTAATTCTTCTAAACAATTCTATCATTTCATATTCGCTTGATCCCATAGCTACAGGAATTTCATCTTTTTTGTTAGAAATCTCCATAACTGGACCACTTTCATCTACCATTTAATCACCCAAAGAACTATTATACAGTTAATTAATATAAATATTTGCTTATGTTTTCTTTTTAACATTCATCGACCCGTTTCTATATTTTTTGGACAGTTTTAACTTTTTACTCTTCCAGCGGTAGAACTTTAAAGTTCTCATAAATTTCAGTACCATTTCTTCTTAATTAAGACTGGGATTTACGCGGTTGAACTGAGAAACCAATAGCATTAAACCTTCTTGAGATGTTGCGCAGGACAAAAACAACCGAAAAGCACCATTGCGGTCTCCTTGAATTGATATTAATATCTAGACCGCTGACCGCCAAAAGTTTGTCTTGATTTTTATGTTAAATTTACTTCAATTAGACATGGATCTGGCCTAAAAAGTATTAATTTCCTTATCTAGGTTAAGTTTGTTCCCGTGGAAATGAGTTAAGTACTAATATAGAAACCCTTATAGGGTAAAAATTAGAGACTGATAGAACCATGGCCAGGAAAATAAGGATACTCCACACTGCAGATACACATCTGGGATACAGGCAGTACCACAGCGAAGTCCGGAGAATGGATTTTTTTGCAGCTTTTGAGCTTGTTATAAACGATGCAGTTGAGATGCAGGTTGATGCTGTAGTGCATGCGGGGGACCTTTTTGATTCGAGGAACCCGACCCTTGAAGACCTTCTTGAGACAATGAACCTCCTTTCCAGGCTGAAGGCGGCTGACATACCGTTTTTAGGAATTGTCGGGAACCATGAAAGCAAGCAGAATACCCAATGGCTCGATCTTTTTGAGGAAATGGGGCTTGCGGCAAGGCTCGGGAAAAAACCGTTCATGGTAGGCAATGTAGCCATTTATGGGATTGACAGTGTCCCGAAATCAAAAATTCCCATATTCGACTATTCAGGATTTTCCCCAGCCGATAACTGCTGGAAACTTCTTGTAATGCACCAGATCATGAGCCCTTTCCCATATGCTGAATGGGACTGCGACGAGGTGCTCGAAAATCTTCCTTTCAGGATTGATGCGGTTCTTCTTGGCGATTACCATGAACATGCAATAACTAAAGATAAGACAGGTGAGACCTGGATAACTTACCCTGGCAGTACAGAACGGAACAGCGTGTCCGAAAAGAATGCCCGTTCCTACAATATCATCACTCTTTCCAAAGAAGGGCTTGAAATTAGCAAGCGCACGATTCATCCAACCCGAAAATTCCTTTCCATTAAAGTAGAGTTGACCGGGGAAGATAAGCCCTATGAACAGATTTATTCTGCAGTAAATGAGTATCTTGAAGAGATCCCGGAATCCGTGGTATTTCTGGAAATTTCCGGGGACCCGGGAGCAGTTCTGTCCTTCAGCGAGCTTGAGGAATACCTGCTTAATAAAGGAGCTCTCGTGCCAAGGGTTAACGACCTCAGGATAAAAGAGTCCCTCCAGGAAGAGGTTTTAAAAGTATCTTTTTCTGATCCTGACCACGCCGTTGCAAACGAGATCAAGAGAATGAGCTTAAACGACGGCGGGTTGATTATTGATGAAATTGTCCGGAGCCCGAATATCTCAAGGTCAAGGGTGGATGAAGAGACCGAAGGCAGGCTTTCGAAGCTTATTGAGGCTATGGCTACGGACTTTAAAAGCCCCGACTTCTGGATAGAGATTCCAGTCAGTCCTTCAAATCCTGCAAGTTCTTCAAGTCCTTTAAGCCCTTCAAGTCCTTTAATCCTTTCAGATCCTTCAAGTCCTTCGAGCCCTACAAGTCCTGCAAGCTCTTCAAGTCCTACAGGCCTTTCAAGCCCTGTAATGAAGACTGAAATATCATCGAAAGCTAAGTTTGCAGGAGAGGCGGGATTTGCTGGGGAAAGCAGGCCTGCCGGGAAAATTGCCGGGAAAATTGCCGGAAAGCTTGAAATTACTGAACTCTCCGGAATTCTGAGGACTTCTGACGAAATTGAGGATGCTGAACCGCCATCCAATTCGGAGTTTCTGGTGCTGCCCAATTCGGATTCGGGATCTGTAGAGCTGTCTAATGAATTTATAGTGCCGTATGAATCGGATTTCCCGCAGGAAATTTCCCGGGCTTCGGGGCAATCCCCAAGAACAGAAATTGAGTTCTTGAAAGACAAAGACAACGAGCCTGAAACTAAACCTGCAATTAAACCTGCAATTAAACCTGAAAGTAATCCTGAAAGTAATCCTGAAAGTAATCCTGAAAGTGAACTTTCTGAAAGTAAGCCTGAAAGTGAACTTTCTGAAAGTAAGCCTGAAAGTAAACTTTCTGAAATTAAGCCTGAGAAGGATATTCGAAAGCTAGCTGAGCCTGGGGTTAAAGGGAAGTCTGGAAAGGAAACATCAGGCAATGCCGGGAAGTTGCCTGAAGAAAAACCTACCAGGGCTACGGAGCTAGGAAAAAAGGGGAAGACAGGGCAGAAAAAGGGAAAAGGGGAGTCTGCTGTACCTCGACAGTATAACCTTGGTGATTACCTGTGAAGCTCAAAAACCTGTATATCGAAAATATTCGGAGTTATAAAAAACTGAATTTTACTTTTGAGGACGGAGTTACAGTCATTTCTGGGGTTAATGGAAGTGGAAAGTCCAGCCTGCTTGAGGCCTGTTTTATGGGGCTTTTTGGGAGTAAAATTCTTTCAAAAGATTTTGTGCTTGCAGATGTAATCTTTAAAGGGGCTGAAAATGCGAAAATAAGCCTGGGTTTTGAGCATTTAGGGCAGGATTTTCTTATAGAACAGGCTTTCAGATACTCTCAAAAAACTGAGAGTGCTTCGAATTCGAAATGCGTGCTCTATGCCGATGGGGAAAGTATTGTTGATCAGGCTACACGGACTTACGAAGAGGTCTGCTCCCTTCTGAATATGGATGAAGAGGCATACAGGAACTGCGCTTACATCCGGCAGGGCGAAATTGATGTACTAATTAATGCAAGACCAAGAGACAGGCAGCGCATGATCGATGACCTGTTGCAGCTTGGAAAGCTTGAAGAATACAGGGAAAGGGCCGGAAATGCAAAAACAGCTGTCAGAAGACTTCAAAGGGATATCATTAATAGCCTTTCGAACGTAAAAGCCGAAATAGAGGAAATTGAAAGTACAGAACCTCATGCCGTGTTGAACGGGCTCAGGCAGAAAATAAAGGAAAGCGATGCCATCTTAAAAAAATATAATGAGAATAAAGAGGTTGCAGCTGCCCAGAAAGAAAAACTTGACCTGATGATTTCAGAACACAGGGAACGGCTCCAGGAAATCTATACCCTGAAGCAGGCTCTGGTCAAATCCCAGGAAAACAAAGCAGGCTGTATCCGGGAAAGAGAAGCCTTCTCAGGAGAAACCTACGAGCAAAGGCAGGTTCTGCTCGGGCTGGGAGAAGAAAACAATTCTATTCGGAAAGAATGCGGCTTTGGAGACCTTGATATTGAGACTCTGAGCTTGCAGCAGGAAAAAGAAGAGTTTCTTGCCAGGGAAAAGGTAAATGGAATTTCAAAAGAACTTGCTCTCCTCCTCAGGGAAGAAGAAGTCCATATTCAGACTTTATGTGACCTCGAAAAAGAAAAAGCTGAAACCGAACGCATTTTAATACAGTGCGGGGCAGATATCGGGACTACAAACGGGAAAATCGAAGAAAACCGGAAAAGCATACTGAGAATCGAGGAAGATAACAAAAAGCTAAAAGAGGCTGCAAAAGAAGCAGCAGGCTTCGCAGAAACTTACGATATTCCTTTGTTTATAAAGGAGCTGGAAGAAAAAGAAAGCCTTCTGCGTGAACGGAAAAACGAAGCCTCAACAAAGCTTGCGCTTGCCTTCAAAGAAAAAGAAACCGAAGACATAAATCTTCTAGCACTTGATAAGGAACTTCAAAATTACAGGGTCGCAGTTCGGAAAGGCAAAACCGAGATTGAAATTCTCGAAGAGGACCTGAGAAAGAATGAAAAGGTAATTCTGGAAGTTCAGGAGCAAAAGTCTGAAGCTTCCATTGGGTTGAAGGGGCTTGGTTTTACAGAAGAACAGCTTGAAGATCTGGAATACTTAAGCGAACTTCTGCTGGAAAGTAAAAACAGGCTGCATGGGCGGGAAAAAGAGCTCGAAGCCACCTTGAGGGAACTTGACAAGATTCTCCATAAAAACCTGGAACTGCTTGCCGAAGGAAAATGCCCTACCTGCGGGCAGGAACTTAAAGGCTCTGAGATTGCGTGCACAACCGGGGAATCCGAGCAGAAGAAAGAAAAGCTTGCAGCCGAACTTCTCGATATAAAGCTCCAGCAAGCTGAGATCGAGAAAAAACTCAACCGGCTCAAGGACGCAAAAAAACTGGAGAAAAAGATTTCAGAGTACGACCTGGAAACCGAAAAACTCAGGAATAAGGCAAAGGACTTACAGGAAAGGATAGCTATCCATAGAACCCGGACCGAGGAAGATTCCCTTAAACTTGAAGGCCTCAATAAGCAAAAACAGGAACTTGAGGTCAAAATGGGCAAGCTCCTTCCTGATATTAAAGCCCTGCAGGGCTGGGAGGAGGCGGCACAAAAAGCCTACAGTGAGAGTGAAAAAGCGCTTCGAGAAGCAAAAGCTTTTGAAAAAAAGCTTGCCGAAAACGCCTCGGAAATTGAGGCTCTGAACGGAAAAATAAGGACTTCTCTTGCGCTGATTGAAAATTACGGGCAAAGGCTTGGAGAGCTAAATGAGAAATTGAAAGGATTTGCCGAACGGGAGACTCTGGAAAAGGAAAAACTCAATGCTCTGGGAGTTGAGCTTGGAGCCCTGAGGAAAAAAGAAGACCTGGCAAAAAAAGCCCTTGATGAGAGCGAAAAGCTCCTCTTGCAGGCAAAAAAGCTCAGGGCAAACCTGCTCCTTATGAATAATATAAAGCACAAAATCTCCGGGCTTGAGGCTTCAATCAGGAACGTTACAGAAAAGGTAGGCTTCTTTGACCGGGAAATCCTTGAAAGAAGTGAGCGAGTAAGGCAGCTTGAAGGAAAGCTACAGGGAAGCAGGTTTGAAGATCTCCAGCTCGAGCGTACTAAGCTTGAAGAGTATCAGGCAAACCTTTCTGAAAATATCAGGCAAATAACGGCTGCAAAAGATGCATTTTTAAAAGAAGCAGGTATGGTCGAAAACAGCTTAAAACGCCGCAATGTACTAAAAGACGAACTCAAAGCTCTTGAAAACAGGCAGTTGTATCTGGAAGCCGTACTCAGCAATGCCGAGGAGCTTGAGAATATGTATATGCATGTCAGGGCTGATATGCGGGCAAGAAATATAGGAGCTCTTTCTGCCCTTTTGAATGAAATGTTCAGTTTCATGTACACAAACAATGCTTATTCCCATATCGAACTTGATCCGGAATACAACCTTACGGTTTACAGAAAAGACGGCACTCCCCTTGAACCCAAGCTACTGAGCGGGGGAGAGCGGGCGATTTTTAACCTTGTCCTGCGCTGTGCGATCTACAGGCTCCTTGCCTTAGGTTTTGGCGGAGACAGGGCAGATGGGCTTCCACCCATGATCCTTGACGAACCCACAGTTTTCCTGGACCGCGGGCATATAAACCAGCTCTTGAAACTCATAGACCTGATGCGCGGCATAGGCGTAGGCCAGATTATTGTGGTCTCACATGACGAGTCCCTTATCGATTCGGCAGACCATGTCTTCCAGGTAGAAAAAGACCCTCTCACCAATATGTCGTCTATTGTAAAGGTTTAATATCGCCTATTATAGCAGTAGTTCCGAATAGCCCAAGTTCCGAACGTTGAATTAAACGTAACTATTCAGGGTATAGT
>DADO01000031.1 GCA_002509325.1 Methanosarcina sp. UBA402
AAAGTTAAGAATCAGGACAGCAGTCTGGTGTCTGAGATAATGGAGGTAGACTAAAAGTGGAGGAAAAATTTTAGCGAACTACTGAAATCGTAATTAGCCATGTTCATCTGTGTCCATCCCTGGTTCTTTTATGGAAATTAATTAATTAATTAATTAATTAATTAATTAATTAACCAATCTTGATTTCTAAGTCCAATTTTATTCTAATAAGGCAGCTACCTGGCAAGATTTAAAGATATCCGGCCCCCGAGCAGTTTTTATGACTTTATTATATTTCCCAGCCGGCACTTCTCCAATCTTCCTCAAAGCAGCTTTTTTCCAAATTCTAGTATTTTTGAGATAAAAGTAGCTTTTTTCCAAATTCTAGCATTTTTGAGACAAAAGTAGCTTTTTTCCAAATTCTAGCATTTTTGAGACAAATTCTGTGGATTTTTAATCAATTACTTCTATAAAATGCGGCAGAATATCGTAAGATATCCCTATATATTAGAAATAAAAATTATAAATAAGAAAATTAATAAGAAGACACAGAAGAGCTGGCAGAAAGATAGATACCAAACAGTTTAAATAATTGTAATGTGTATTTTTACTAAAAATTAATGTAGTTATATGAATCTCCAGGCAAGGGCGCGGAAAAATGTGGAGATATTACAATAATTCTCGGCGCCCAATCGATGATAGAATAAGAACACAAATGCAAAACCTCTTAAGGAAATGTGTGATGCTGCAGAACTTGCTCTCAAAAAATTATAGTAATCAAGTCTTTTGCTTAAGAGAAAAAAGTTGAGACTGATAAAGGGGAAAAGAATAATGAAACTTATAAAAACAAAAATCGAAGACCTCTTTATACTTGAACCTAAAGTTTTTGAGGATGACCGTGGATATTTTTTTGAGAGCTATAACAAAAAAACTCTGATCAATTTAATAGGAAAAGACTATACTTTTATCCAGGACAACGAATCCAAATCTTCATATGGTGTGGTTCGGGGCCTCCACTACCAATTAGCCCCTTACAGCCAGACGAAACTTGTAAGGGTTCTGGAAGGGAAAGTTTACGATGTTGTCGTAGACCTGAGAAAAGACTCTCCAACCTTTGGAGAATGGATAGGTGTAGAACTCTCCGGGAAAAATAAAAAGCAGTTTTTGATCCCAAAAGGCTTTGCTCACGGCTTTTCCGTCCTTAGCGAAACTGTTGTTTTTGCTTACAAATGCGATGAATATTATAACCCTGAAGCCGAAACCGGCGTCATCTACAATGATCCCACCCTGAATATTGACTGGAAAATCCCTGAAAAAGATATAAAACTTTCAGAGAAGGATAAACTCCTGCCTGAATTGAAAAACGCCAAAATGAATTTTTAATTACCTTAAAGGTTAACTCCTGGAAATTATCTATACTCATCTACAAAAGGTGACCAAAATGAAACTGCTGGTAACTGGCGGCTGCGGATTCATAGGCAGCAACTTTATCCATTATATGCTGGAAAAATACCCGAATTGTCAAATTGTAAATCTTGACAAATTGACCTATGCAGGAAACCAAGCCAATCTCAAAGACCTTGAAAACAATCCGAATTATTCTTTTGTCAAAGGCGATATCTGCGACCCTGAAATTGTGAATGAAGTAATGAAAACAGCAGGCCAGGTTATCCATTTCGCAGCCGAAAGCCATGTTGACCGTTCTATTGATGACGGGTCAGTTTTCGTAAGGACAAACGTTCTTGGCACAAATACCCTTCTCCAGAGCGCCCTTGCAAATGAAATCAAAAAGTTTGTCCACGTCTCAACTGATGAAGTATACGGCAGTATAAAAGAAGGTTCCTTTACCGAAACCGATAATCTGAACCCTTCAAGCCCCTATTCCTCAAGTAAAGCAGGTTCCGACCTCCTTGCAATGTCCTACTACACTACATACGGCTTGCCGGTGTGCATAACCCGATGCACAAACAACTTTGGTCCCTACCAGTATCCTGAAAAACTAATTCCTTTTTTCATCAGCAGGTTAATGGAAGGAAAAAAAATCCCTGTTTACGGAACAGGTCTGAACATCCGGGACTGGATCTATGTTGAAGATCATTGCTCTGCAGTTGATTTTGTCCTCCATAAAGGCAGCAGCGGAGAAATCTACAACATAGACGGCGGAAACGAGCTTACAAACCTTGAAATCACGCACCGCCTTCTGGAAATGCTCAGTAAAGACGAATCTTCAATCGAATACGTTGAAGATAGAAAAGGCCACGATTTCCGGTATTCCCTTGACGGTAGCAAACTGAAAAAAATGGGATGGAAACCCAAATATGATTTTGAAACTGCTCTGGAACAGACAGTCAGGTGGTATATTGAAAACAAATGGTGGTGGGAACCATTAAAACACTGATCATTGGTGCCAGCGGGATGCTTGGCTCCGACCTGTGCAAAGTCTTTCCTGATGCTGTCAAACTGGCACATCAAGACCTCGACATCACAGATAGAAAGCAGGTTATTGAATCCATTCTAAAAATAAAACCTGATGTTGTAATAAATGCAGCAGCCTACACCAATGTGGACGGCTGTGAAGACAACAGGGAACTTACATTTCAGGTCAATGGATACGGGCCAGGACACATTGCAGAAGCCTGTTCTAAAGTGGGTGCAGTACTTGTTCATTTCAGTACTGATTATGTATTTGACGGTTCTAAAAAAGAATATGTAGAATCTGACATCCCAAATCCAATTAATGTATATGGCCACTCAAAACTTCTCGGTGAAAAGAAAATCATTGAGAATATGGATGATTACAGGATTGTCAGAATTTCCTGGCTTTTTGGAATCCATGGGAAAAACTTTGTTGAAACCATGCTAAAGTTATCCCGAGAAAAGGATACTGTTAGGGTTGTCAATGACCAGTTCGGCAAACCCACATATACTATGGACTTGGCCACAAAAATAAAAGAGGTTATTGAACTCGAACCCGGAATTTATCATATTACAAATGATGGTGTATGTTCCTGTTATGAATTTGCTTCTTCTATTATTGATAATGCAATTCCATGCACAAGTGAAGAGTTTCCAAGAAAAGCAAAAAGGCCGAAATATTCAGTTCTTGTGAATACTAAAACTGAACTTATGAGACACTGGAAAGAGGCACTTGAAGCCTATTTGAGGGGAAGAAACATATGAAAGGAGTAATACTTGCAGGTGGCACAGGCAGCAGACTGTATCCTCTAACAAAAGTGACTAACAAACACCTTTTACCGGTTTATAATAAACCAATGATCTACTATCCAATGGAGACTCTGATAAACGCCGGAATAAAAGACATTATGATTGTATCTGGCAGAGGACATGCAGGACATTTTCTTGAACTCTTAGGTTCTGGAGTAGATTTTGGAGTGCATTTTACCTATGAAATTCAGGAAAAAGCTGGAGGAATTGCCCAAGCGCTTAGCTTAGCCGAAGATTTTGTTGATGGGGATAGTGTAACTGTAATTTTAGGCGACAACATATTCCAGGATAATGTCAAAGAGGATGTTGCAGACTTTAATAATGGCGCCAAGATTTTCTTAAAAGAAGTGCCTGATGCGTACAGGTTTGGAGTAGCAGAATTAAAGGATGAAAAAATAATTGGCGTTGAGGAAAAACCAAAAGTGCCAAAAACCAATTTTGCAGTTACAGGGCTTTATATTTATGACCCTGAGGTTTTTGATGTGATTAAGGCACTCAAACCTTCTGGAAGAGGGGAACTTGAGATCACGGATGTAAATAATTATTACATAAACAAAGGGGTTATGGAATACGGGATTCTTGAGGGGTTCTGGAGTGACGCGGGGACTTTTGAGAGTTTATTAAGGGCTGGAATGCTCGTGAAGCAAAGTACAGAAAAAGACTTTTTGGAATAATATATAAAAATTCATTGGTCATCGGTTAAGCGTTAGATAAGCACTTCTGTATGTGTATTTATATTAAGAATCTAAATATTAGTGTATCTATGTTTCCTCATTCCCACTCTACTCTCGAAGATTCTCTTCGGGAAATGTTTCCCGAAGAGTGGTTAAGGCAAACTGCCAAAGAAACTGGTCTTATAAAACGTGAGCGTAAAATTGATCCTGTTGTCATCTTTTGGGTTTTAACTCTCAGCTTTGGTGTACGCTTGCAGCGTACACTTGCCAGTTTGAAACGAGACTATGAAAAAGAAGCAAATAAAACCCTAAGCGACAGCAGCTGGTACTATCGCTTCACTCCCTAACTTGTCGAGTTTCTTCATCAGT
>DADO01000055.1:0-6417 GCA_002509325.1 Methanosarcina sp. UBA402
AATAAATGGAAAACTCGTTATCTCAGAGGATTTTTACAGAGCCCATATAATATAATATAATATAATATATATTATTATAGGTCCATTAATAAAAAGGAGGGTATGCATGACCAGAGTTATGATCGTGGACGATGCTGAGTTTATGCGAATGGTAATTAAAGACACTCTCTTAAAGCATGGATATGAAGTGGTTGCTGAGGTCGGGGATGGAGAAGAAGCTATTCAGACATATCCCGAAATAAAGCCCGATATTGTGTTAATGGATATAATTATGCCAGATATAGATGGAAAAGAGGCATTGCAAAAACTTCTTATTATGGATCCAGGGGCAAAAGTGATAATGTGTTCCTCTCTTGGGCAGCAAGCGCTCATAACCGAATCAATGAGGATAGGAGCTATGGGCTTTATAGTAAAGCCTTTTGAACCTGATGGAATGTTGGATGTAATAAGGAAAATTGCTGAGCCAAGTTGACTTATTTGACTCAAAAATTTGGATTTAGTGCTCTGCAGTTGAGTAAACTAGTGCATCGATTCCAAATTATGGAAACAAAACTATACTTTGAAATCAACACTGTTCAATGGGTTTTTTATAAAAGAACCACGGATGGACATGGATAAACACGGATACCTGTCATCCGTGTCCATCTGTGTTTATCCGTGGTTTTATTGAGGATATATGAAATCAACGTACTAGAATCTTAAGTTTCCCAAGAAAGATGCTCAAAATTCTTGACTCAGGAAACTTGAGACAAAGAACTGTCAAAAATAGCTCTTAATTTTTAAAAAGTGAGCCGGAGAACTCCGGCGATTCTATCCTAATTAAGAAGGAAAAAGTATAGTTAAAGCCCGTGAGAATTAGACTTCGAAAAAGAAATGTAGGAGAGGGAGGTTTAAATCTATTCTCCCTTAATTATCCTTGCAATGTCGTCCCCGACATCCGAGGTCCTGCTCCTGCCGCCCATGTCATAGGTTTTGACTTTTCCATCCAGAATATTTTTCTGGATTGCGCTCACTATCATGTCAGCAGCATCTTTTTCTCCGAGTTGTTCTATAAGCATTGCGCCAGCCCAGATTGTGGCAATAGGATTGACCTTGTTTTGGCCTTTGTACTTTGGGGCTGAACCATGAATTGGCTCAAACATGCTTGTGCCATTGGGGTTGATGTTTCCGCCAGGGGCGAGTCCCATCCCTCCCTGGATCATGGCTCCGAGGTCGGTAATAATGTCTCCAAACATATTCGGGGTTATAACTACATCGAACCACTCAGGATTTTTAACAAACCACATAGTGATTGCGTCGACGAAGTTAAAGTCTGTAGTAAAGTCCGGATGGGCTTCGGCAACAGCGTTGAATTCCTCTCTCCAGAAGCCGTAGATATCGGAAAGCACATTTGCCTTGTCAACGGACGAAACGTGTTTTTTCCGGTTTCCAGCAAGGTCAAAGGCGTATTCTATAACCCTTCTTGTGCCTTCTTTGGAGATAAGGCCTATCTGGTATCCTATTTCTTCGCTGTCAGTCTCGATATCAAGCCCGAATTTTGCTGAATAGAGCGTTCGCTTGACTTCAAGAAGGTCTTTGTTCACTCCTTTTTTTGCTCTGCCGCCGATTCCTATGTAGAAGTCCTCGGTGTTTTCCCTGACAACCACAAAATCGATGTCTCTTGAGGTTTTATCTTTGAGTGGGGTCCAGACTCCTTCAAGGAGTTTTATAGGGCGGAGGTTGATATACTGATCAAAGTAAAAGCGTGCAGTTAATAAGATTCCCTTCTCAAGGATACCAGGAGCAATTCTTGGGTCTCCGACAGAACCAAGGTAAATGGCAGGATACCCGGATAATTCCTTTAAGGTCTCTTCCGAAATCAGTTCTCCCGTTTCAAGGTAATGGTCTGCTCCATGCGGGTACTCAATCCATTCTACATCAAAACCGAATCTTTCGCCAGCGGCATCTATGACCTTTCTGCCTTCGGCGATAATTTCTGGGCCTATCCCGTCGCCCGGGATGACCGGAATCTTATACTGCTTCATATCTACACTCCTTTCAAATTTACAGGCAAAAATGCCTTTTTATTGCTAGATGTCAAATGCGGACAGGACTGTTTCAGGACAGATTTTCTGTTTCTTGATTCTCGGAGACCAGTTTCCTGGTATATTTTATAAGCCCTCCCTCATCCACAATTTCACGCACAAATTCCGGGAGGGGAGTTGCCTGGTAGGTCTCACCTTTTGTCTTATTTACGATAACTCCTGTCGCAAGGTCTACTTCAAGCTCATCCCCGTCATTGATCCTATCAGTGTCAGGACATTCCAGGACAGGAACTCCGATGTTTATTGCATTCCTGAAAAAGATCCTCGCAAAAGACTTTGCAATTACACAGGCTACTTTTGCCCCTTTAAGGGCAAGTGGGGCGTGTTCGCGCGAGGAGCCGCAACCAAAATTGCTTCCTGCAACCACGATATCATTTTCGTGAACGTTTTTTGCAAATTCGGGACGCACGCCTTCAAACGTGTACTTTGCAAGCTCTTCAGGGGTATTGTAAATCAGGTACCTTCCGGGAATTACTGCATCCGTGTCCACGTCATCTCCGAATTTCCAGGCTCTTCCTTTCATAACATCACCAGTCTTTTGCTGTAATTCAATGCTGCTAGTATTAAAATTTTTACAACCTGTAACTTAGCTGCATTTACAGGGTTGAAGTATTACAGGTAATATTTAAATTATTTTCTGGCATGATAATTAAATTGGTTAACAATTACAACCTTTTTACTTCTGACTTCCCCTGATAAATTTATAAAAACTAGTTTATTTATCGATGAACCGTATTTTCTTTGTTTTTTCTTTGGCGTAAGGCTCGAGTGCTTGGTTCTCTGTCTCGTACTCCCGCAGGTTAAATAGTATTAGGCTTCAGAGCTTCAAGATAAACGGCAGCTCTTCAAGAATGACCAAGTACCAGGTAATTTTCCGACAGACAGGGAACTCCTGCTAGGCTCTCTTCACTTCCAAATAACGCAACGCTCCGGCAATTTCTGAGCTCTTCACTTTCTTTTTTAGGTATCTGATACTATCAGACTGAAAACTATTTAAAATGATTTACTTCTTTAGAAGTAAATAAAATCCAAACTTTTAAAGTTTTAAGGCTTGAGCAGGCAAGAAAAATACCATCATACTAACAAAAAATTAAGTTAATAGGCTCTAAAAAGTTCAATAAGTTAAAAATTCTACCAAAGTTAGGCAAACTAAAATCTATAAAATCCAAAGGTTGAGTATTATCACTCAACCCTGAATAATAAATTTCTGAAAGTTTTCCAGAGCCTTATGGAGTTATCTATTTAGGATATTATTTTATCGAGCTGGTTCGTCTGAGCTGCCAGTTTGATCTCCTGGGCAATTCTCCTTCCTGTGGACAGATTTTCCTGTATAAAATCGGCATACGGAGAGCCTGAAACGTAAAGGTTTGTCCCTGCAACGATCCTGGCAGAGATCTCAAATACCTTTATCTCAAGCGTATCCGTAAATACGGTTTCAAGGCAGAAAGCCCCGATCATCCCTCCAAAAAGGTCCAGAGATTCTTCAACTACCCGTTCTCCAAGAGAGAAAATAAGAGGCAGTAGTGATTCTCTTGCTACCAGGGGTATATTTCCTGTGACCACATATGTCGGACGGATGCCTGCTTCTACAAGTTCTCTGGGTGAGCCGAGCCTGAAGATCTCATCAGCATTGGATTCTACCCTCCGGTCCATGCTCAGAAGCTCAAGGCTGCCCTCGCTTAAAGTGTATCCCTCATTTTTAATCGGGGAGTAGAAGTAATGGAGATAATAGCGAGTTCCGGTGATAAATTCCTGAATTGTGTACTTCTGAGTTCGGTCTATGAGTCCATCAAACTCTTCGTAGGTTTTTGCGACAAAAAAGCCCTTTCCTCCCTTTGCTCCGTCATACTTGACCATTACAGGCCCTTTGATATCATGAGGGTCATCGACTTTTCCTGGCATGTGAATGCCTGCTCCGAGCAGCCACTCCCGTTCTTTATTCCTATCCGATTCCCATTCGAGCACAGCCCGATTTCCGAAAGTAGGCACAGCTAGTTCTGCAAAATTGTCCGTACCAAGATAAGCAACAAATGAACCGTGTGGAATAATAATCGTGTTTTTCTTTCTAAGCTCCTCAGCTTTATTCATTATATCGTCATAATTTTCGACAATAAGGTACTCATCAGGCTTTGCCTTGGGAAATGCTTCATAAAACTTAGGGGGTTTGCCAACGCAGATTCCCAGAGTTCTGAAGCCTTCCTTTCGAGCCCCATCAAAGATCTGAAGGCTTGAATGAGAGCAGACTGTCGCAATTGTAAGGTTTTCTAAGTCGTAATTATTCAGGAAATCTAGAACCTGCTGTTTTGTGATCATAATTGGCACCAGAAAAATTTAGATTAGAATGTACAATGTTATATTTAAGGTTAAGGTCTGGATTATATATATAAATGTAGTAGCGGATGTATGTCCAGCCATAAAAATAAAAGTTTATATTAAGATTCGCGCAAACCAGGGTATATACTGAATAAATAGACAGGTTTTTAATCCAGGAAGTAAGTATGGACGGGCTTGAAGATCGGGATGGCTTATCGGAAGCTGGCAAATTACCGCAGGGGTTTGAACAGGTGGAGCAGGGCGGCAGGGTGCGCATTCTCCCGGTAAATGATGAATCCAGAAAGATCACTCAGGCTCTTTCCAATGAAACATCATTAAAAATTCTTGAATTGCTTGGTAATAAAAGCATGTCTGCAACCAGTATTGCAGAGGAGCTGGAGCTTCCCCTTACTACTGTCATGTATAATCTTGACTCCCTTATAGAGTCCGATCTTATAAAGGTCAAACAGATAAAATGGAGCCAGAAAGGGCGGCAGGTAAAGATTTACAAGTCTGTGGAAAAACTGATTGTTCTTGTTCCTTCGAAGAGTTCGATGGATAAGCTTTCTATTATAAGCCTGCTGCAGAAGTATATAGGGGTAATAGGAGCTGCTTTTTTTGCAGCCGCAGGAATAGAGTATTTTTCAGCTTATATGCAGGCAAAAAGGGTTATTGATGCGGCTGCTCCTTTGAGAATGGGGATAATGGAAACACCTGATAAATCCTCCTCTGAAGAAGTGGCTATGGAAATCAACGAGAGTAATAATATAAGTCCAAAAATAGCTCTTGACCAGCAGGTATCTGAAAACATAGCCTTGAATGTAAGTTCCGAGCCTCTGAAAGCCGGAACAGGAAATCTCACCTCAGCATTCGAAACTGGCTCGGCTAAGGAAACTGCTGAAGTTCCAGTATCCTCACCTGATGGTTTAGATTCTATCCAGGAAATTCCTTCTATCCAGGAAATTCCTTCTATTCCACCTGAAGGATTAACTCACGCAGACGGGTTTCATGGACTTTATGATACTCTTTCTCTTCACCCAGGGATTTGGTTCCTTTTAGGGTGCGTTTTTATAGTAGTCCTGCTGATTGTAAAAGAAGTCTATTATAAGAAAAAAGTCAAGTAGAGATTCGTATGAGAGTTGCTTTAAAACTTGCATACATAGGCACCGAGTTTCACGGCTCTCAGATCCAGCCAAATATCGAGACCATTGAGGGAGAGCTCTTCAAGGCTCTTCGAAACCTCGGGATAATAGAAAGCCCCAAGTCTGCGAATTATACCTCTGCAGGCAGGACCGATGCCGGAGTTCATGCGCTTGAGCAAGTTGTCGCTTTTGATACAGAAAAACCCAACCTGGCAATTCCAAGAGTTATAAATTCCGAACTCCCGCCAGGAATCTGGGCCTGGTCCCGCGCTGAAGTGCCCCTGAGCTTTGATGCTCGAAGAGCTGCAGTTTCCAGACACTACAGGTACGTGATGAGCGGGAGAGAGTATGATATTTCCAGGATCCGGGAGGCTTCAAAAATGCTGCTCGGAACCCATGACTTTGAGAATTTTTCGAGGACAAACGGAGAAAAAAGTACGGTTCGTACCCTGGAAGTAGTCAATGCCCGTGTAGACGGAGAACTTATCAAAATCGATGTTGTTGGGAATAGCTTCCTCTGGAACATGGTCAGGAAAATCGTAACTGCCCTTTCCATGATAGGAAACGGGGTACGTGATAATGACTGGCTGCTCCAAATGCTCAATCCGGATATTTATGAAGAAGGAATTGAACCTGCTCCTGCCTATGGATTGACCCTTATGAAAGTGAATTACAGAGAGGAAATAGGATGGGTAGATGATGATTATTCTATTAGAAGAGCAGGTGAACAAAATCAGAAACATATCCTCAGGCACAGGGTTATGGCAGAAGTACTGGAAGAATTAATCTCCCATGAGTAAAAATGCTTTTAAAGGGAATTCTTAATGCTCCGCATTTTACTTTTTCGATTTCATTTTTTGATTTTTACTTTTTGATTT
>DADO01000055.1:6678-10916 GCA_002509325.1 Methanosarcina sp. UBA402
TTTTTGATTTTTACTTTTTGATTTCCTGTTTAATCGGATCCATTTTCAAAATTACCTGGGTAATCTTTTTTAGCTTTTCGAACAAATTCATACTCAATTACTAATTTTATTTTGGGAGTGTTGGGATATTTCAGTGTATTTATAAACGTAATAATGCGAGCAGATTTTTACTTAGGGATCCGGCAAACCTGAACCCTGACATAGATTCTTCCGGAAAACCTTAATCTAAAAAAAGAATATACTATATTGGGTAGAAATTTAAGACTTGTTGAGAATAATTAAAGACTTTTAAAATGCGGGGTTTTACGCCTATGGGGAGAAGGCCGAGAAATTACGAGGAGAAGCTGATAACTCCAGGACGAGCAGTTGAACTTATGGGAGACGGTTGGAAGCGAGCAGATCTGCACGTTCATACAACCTGTTCCTTTGACGTCCTTCCTGTGAGAGATCTGCATCCAGAGAGCCTTTATGAGAAAGCCCTTAACCTCGGGATGGATTATATAACATTTACGGACCATGATACGGTAGAAGCATGCGAGATTCTCGGATGGGACCGTGAAAAATTTGTTCCAGGGGTTGAGATGAGTGTGTATGACCCGGAATTCGCAGGACATGCCCTTCACATTAACGTTTTTGAACTCGACAGGGAAAATTTCTTTGAGCTCAGGGAAATTGCGGAAATCGAACATGACCTTAAAAGCTTTATCAAATACCTCAAGCAGTATAAACTTCCTTTTGTTTACAACCATCCTTTCTGGTTTGAATTCCATCGTGAACCAAATCCGTCTGCAGTACTCAAACTGGCAAAGCTTTTCCCAGTACTGGAGTATAATATGAATGAACTCAAGCAGAAAAACGAACTCACTATTGTCCTGGCTGAGAAATTCGGAAAAGGTATTGCCGCGACAACCGATTCTCATTCAGGAAGACTCGGAAAGGTGTACACCCTTGCAAAAGGCGATAGCTTCAAAGAGTTTTTCAGGAATATAGAAAAGGGTAAAAATTACATCGTACCCGAAGACCTTACCAGGGAACACCTGATTGATGAGATGAATACCTGGATAGATCTAATTTTTGAAAAAAGCCAGAAAAACAGGGAAATAAAAAGCTACCTTACTGGAATAAAATCCCTGGATGCAATGGTCAGAATTTCCAGGAGTGAGCTACTAAACTACTTTCCCGGGCTCAACAGGACAACGATGAGCCTGCTCTATCTGATTTCAAACACTGGGCTTCCGGCTTCATTTTATCTCCATACGGAAGAGAGTTTAGCAAAGGAAATTGAAAAACAAATCGAAAGAGAAACGCAAAGATAAAATACACATTTTTAACTATGTTTGGGCTTGTGCCTTTCACTAAACTTCCTTGATTTTGCCTTTCACTAAACTTCCTTGATTTTGCCTTTCATTAAACTTTCTTGATTTTGCCCTTCACTAAACTTTCTTGATTTTGCCTTTCACTAAACTTCCTTGATTTTGCCTTTCACTTAACTTCCTTATTTGAGATTCTAAACGCTGAATGAAAACTTAGAGACCTTTCGATTTTAGAGATACTTTTCGATTTCTGAAAAATCTACCCTGGCAGTTGAATCCAGGGAAATTGGAGTTATTGAGACGTGTCCTTTCTGCATGATGGCGTGAACATCGGTACCTTCTTCTTCTTCCCGGATCAGGTCGCCTGCAATCCAGTAATAGGGCCTGCCCCTCGGGTCGTGTCTCTCCTCGACATCTGTTTTAAAGATTTTTCTTGCAAGGCGGGTTATCTCTATAGGGGTATCCTCTTCAGCGTGATAGGGAATATTAATGTTTAGAAGATCCACGTTTTCCGGCATGCCGTGCCTCAAGACATTCCGAGCAACTCTATTTACTACCTTTATTCCGATTTCAAAACGCTCTCTATGGTAGTCCCTAGGATCATCGAATTTTAATCCTTCATCAAGTACCTGCATGGAGGCGGCAATTGCAGGCACGCCGTAGCTTGCAGCTTCAAGGGCTCCTCCAATGGTCCCTGAAGTAGTAATAGTATCTGTACTTATATTCTCCCCAATATTAAAACCAGAAAGCACCAGGTCAGGCATTTCCTTGAGAATCGTGAAAATGCCCAGGATTACAGCATCTGTAGGGGTTCCTCCCACAGAGTAAGCAGGTATGCCTCCAGCATTCGTTTTCGTGATTCGAAGGGGCTCAAAGATAGAAATCGAGCGCCCGACTCCGCTCTGCTGGACAGCAGGAGCCGAAATCGTAACTTCCCCCAGGTCCGAAACACTGTCAAAAGCGGCTTTCAAACCTGTGGAATAAACACCATCATCATTAGTAACAAGAATTTTTGGGACCATCAGCTTTCCCATAAGTTGTCGGATAATTTAAAATTAATGGAAAGACTGCACTGTCTTAGGAAAGAAATTAACACTTTGCATACGCATTGAATACACTTTAATATATTTTAATACATTTTAATACATTTTAGTGTACTTTAAAGGAAAAAATGGCAAAATAAAGAAAACGCCACAACAAGAAAAGTTAGTTTAGGGTTGCGCTTAGCATTTGCCGAGCCCCATTCAAAAATAACACATTGTCTTGCAGTTCGTATCTTAACCGAATACAAACGGAAACGAATCTGCCTGTGCACTGAGTTCTGATTTAAAACTCAGAACACTGTTTTTATGGTATATACATAGAGATGGTGAACCCCTATGGCAAACATCATCAATCTGACAACTAGAAACTCCAGATTTTGGAGCCAGTGAGTCATTTCTATAAGCTTTTCTGAACGTAAAATTCTTTTTCCTTTTACGGTTTCTACGATTTCTTTTAAGCTTTTTAACAGCATTTTATCAAAACCCCACTGATAATGTATTCTATCCGGCAGGTCCTCAAAGCATTCCATGTTAGAAAGTGCTCTGAATACGTACCCTAATCCAACAATATCTCAAAAAGGCACTTTATGTTTGAAAATGCCTTACATAGTATACACTATCCGACGTGATCTCAATGAGGCATCTTCATGTCGAAAATGCATTATTTACCCCACCGACTCTAGCTTTAGAAGCTTGTGATATTAAAAGATGTTGACCCTGCATGAAAGAATTTTATGTGAACGCGTAGACAATACCCGAATGTTCCGATCAACACTTTAGCCAATAGGTATGAGAAAGAAGCTGAACATTGATAGCAAAAATTATCAAGCTAGAAATTCAGAGCAGATTATATAAGCCATAGGTCGAAAATATAGATTAATAAAAATTATCCATGAGTTAATTTCCTATGCCCTGCAAGACAGGATCAAGTGCAAAACCCTAATCCGGTAAAAGAAAAGGATAGAAAGCAGCTTCCAGAATCAAAAATTAAATTGCACTTCAGATTACTACAACTTTATTTTTATTTTTCTGCCGACGGCTCGGGAAAATCCGACTCAACCTTTTAACGATCCGCCTGCAAACCTTGTCCATGAGTTTCCAGTAACCTTTGAACTGCCGGTAGATTTCTTCCACATCTTCTTCCTGGCAGGAGACGTGCTCACTTTTGAGCCTGAGATCAATCATCTCAAGAGCTTTGACAGTTTCTTCCTCATTCATGAGCCCGACTTTGGAAGCCATTCTCATGCAAGACTTTGGAGACTAGTAGTTGAATGTAATCTATTTCTGTCGACTTTAAGAAGATCTCTACAGAACCTTACCAGAAAAGATACATCAAATCTCATTTTTACATTCTATGCTTCTATAACCCGAAACCTCCTCAACTGACACAGAGCAGTGCAAATTTAATATAATGATACCGTTATCCATCTAGTATTTCCTATAAATCAAAATTTATTATTATCCAATATCCCCCAATTAATTTCACGAGGATTTATAAAATGGACAAGTACGAAAAGGTATTCGAGCTGGCTAAGCGCCGGGGGTTTTTATGGAACTCCTTTGAGCTGTATGGCGGAAGCCGGGGATTTTATGATTACGGGCCTCTTGGGAGCACACTGAAGAGGCGCATTGAGCAGACCTGGAGAGAATTTTACATTATCCAGGAAGGGTTTATGGAGATCGAGTGCCCGACAATAGGGATCGAAGAAGTGTTTATCGCGTCCGGGCACGTAGGAGGTTTTTCTGACCCCCTGTGCGAGTGCATGAACTGTAAAGAGGCATTCCGGGCCGACCACCTTGTAGAAAATGTAATGGACGCCGCCGGAACTCTAAGCGCAGAAGACCTTACTAAAGTCATAAGGGAAAATGAGATCCGATGCCC
>DADO01000055.1:11166-21038 GCA_002509325.1 Methanosarcina sp. UBA402
GGCACTGGAAGGCAGGGGTACCTCAGGCCGGAAACGGCACAGGGGATGTTTGTCGATTTCCAGAGGCTGTCTAAGTTCTACAGGGATAAACTGCCTTTTGGGGCAGTGCAGATCGGAAAATCCTATAGGAACGAGATTGCGCCTAGACAGGGCGTCATCCGGCTCAGGGAGTTCACGCAGGCCGAGTGTGAGATTTTCGTTGATCCCAGGAACAAGAAGCACCCCAACTTCGAGCGTTTTGCAGACAGGGAGCTTATGCTTTATTCGCAGGAGGCACAGCAGAAAGGCGAATCCTTCAGGATGACTGTACGGGAGGCTGTAAAGGCTGGAGTTATTGCACACGAAGTCCTGGGCTACAATATTGCACTTACCAACGAGTTCCTGACAAAGGTTGGGATTGATCCTGCAAGACTCAGGTTCAGGCAACATTTGACCGATGAAATGGCACACTATGCAATCGACTGCTGGGATGCCGAAATAGAGACTGATAGGTTTGGCTGGGTCGAGATTGTGGGAATTGCTGACAGGACCGACTATGACCTTAAAGCCCACGCAAGAGTCAGCAAGACCGAGCTTTACGTTTATGTCGAATACGACGAGCCGAAAATGGTAACTCGCTTTGTTGTAAACCCGAACATGGGTAAACTTGGTCCTATCTTTAAGGGCAAGGCAAAAGCCGTTTCAGATGCCTTAAAACAACTTTCCGAAGAAGAACTCTCAAAGAGTGAGATCAAAGTTACTGTGGGTAGGGAAGAATTGACAGTCAGCTCGGATGCGGTAGACTTTGCCGAAGAGACTGTTAAAGTCAGCGGAGAAAATGTAATTCCTCATGTAATCGAGCCCTCCTATGGAATCGACAGGATCTTCTATGGTGTAATGGAGCATGCCTATGACGAAGAAAATGTGGCTCAGAAGGCTGCCGAATTCGGGCTCAAGGGCACAGAAGAAGCCAAAAAAGATTCCAGAACAAAAGATTCCAGAACAAAAGATTCCAGAACAAAAGATTCCAGAACAAAAGATTCCAGAACAAAAGATTCCAAAACCAGTAAGGACGAGGGTGAAGCTGAGGGAGAAGAGGAAACTCGCCTTGTCATGCACCTCGCAAGCGCAATTGCCCCGGTACAGGTTGCAGTTCTCCCACTCCTGACCCGTAAAGAGCTTGCATGCCCTGCAAAAAACATCATTTTAAAACTCAGGGAAAAGACCCTGCTTGTTAATTACGACGATTCCGGAACCATCGGGCGCCGTTACAGGAGAAATGACGAAATCGGAACGCCTTACTGTGTTACTGTGGATTACGATACCCTTGAAGACGGAACTGTAACTATCAGGGACAGGGATTCCATGCGCCAGGTCCGGGCTCCGATTAAAGGGATCGAAAACGTGCTCTACGAACTTATTTACAGAGACAGGACTTTCGAATCCGCAGGCAAACCCTTTAATTTCTAAAATTAAAAACCTGGTAGGTTCTGAGTTGTGGACTAAAAAGTCTGCAGCAAAGTTTTTAATTTTTATACTCTTATAATTGGATTAGTACTCTTATAATTGGATTAGTACACTTATAATTGGATAGAGTTCGAGAATTAATCCGACAGAAATTATCTGAAGTAAGTACTTGAAGTAAGTACTTGAAGTAAGTACTCGAAGTAAGTACCTGAAGTAAGTTAATCCTAAATAAATGACTCTGAAGACGAATGAACGAAAAGTTTTTTCCTGAGAAGCCAGCCTTTATGAAGCACCCGCTGATAAAGCCCAATACAGTTGAGCAGAGGCTCTATCAGTTGAATCTCGCAGGAAAAGCCCTCGAAGGGTCAAGTCTTGTTGTGCTTCCTACGGGGCTTGGAAAAACCATTATAGCTCTTTTTGTAATTGCCTCCAGACTTCAGCGTTTTGGGGGAAAAGCCCTGGTTCTTTCCCCAACAAAACCACTTGTGGAACAGCATGCAGCTTTTTTTAGAGAAGTGATGACTCTTCCCGATGAGGAGATTCTGGCTTTTACAGGCAGTGTTGCCCCTGCGGAGCGGAAAAGACTCTGGGCGCAGGGAAAACTGATAATATCCACCCCTCAGGTGATTGAAAATGATCTTCTTACAAAAAGGATCAGCCTTGGGGACGTAAACCACATAACCTTTGATGAGGCCCACCGGACAGTCGGAAATTACGCTTATACCTTCATTGCGGAAAAGTATTTTGAGAGCGCAAAAAATCCCCATGTGCTTGGAATTACTGCAAGTCCTGGCAGTTCTGATGAAAAAATTTCAGAGGTCTGTCAGGCTCTGCATATTGAAAATATCTCGGCGAAGACTGAAAATGACAGGGATGTTCGCCCTTATGTGCAGGAAAAAAAAGTAGAATGGCTTCAGGTCCAGCTCCCTTTCGAGATGGCTGAAATCCGGGGTTATCTGGAAAAAATCGTTGATGACCGGCTAGGAACTATAAAAGATCTTGGATTTTCGGCAGGCAATAGAAAATATGTCTCCAAAAAAGACCTCCTGCTTCTCCAGAAGAAGCTCCAGGGCGAAATCCGGATAGGGGGTGATCCTGCAATTTTTACTGCCCTGTCTGTGGTTGCCGAAATAATGAAGGTAAACCATGCTGTGGAAATGATTGAGACCCAGGGGCTTGAACCCCTGAGGAAATACCTGGATAAACTGGATGCGGAAGCTTCTTCAAGCAGTGCAAGCAAGGCTTCAAAAAGACTGATGGACGACCTCTACATGAGAAAAACCTTTTACAGGGCAAAGGAATGCGAGGTCAAACATCCTAAACTTGGGCTTGCGCGGAAAATCGTATCCGAGCAGCTAAAAGAAAGCCCTAACTCCAGGGTAATTGTTTTTACGAATTACAGGGACACGGCAGAGATAGTTGTAAATGCCCTTGCTGGAGTTCCAGGAATTGTCCCTGTCCGCTTTGTAGGACAGGCTTCACGCCGTAAGGACAAAGGGCTTACGCAAAAACAACAGGTGGAAACTCTCGACAAATTCAGATCAGGAGAATACAACGTACTTGTAGCCACGTCAGTTGCTGAAGAAGGACTTGATATTCCCTCAACGGATCTGGTATTATTCTACGAACCTATCCCCTCGGAAATTCGGAGCATCCAGCGTAAGGGCAGGACAGGCAGGCAACAGAAAGGCAGAGTCGTCGTACTTATTACAAAAGGCACACGCGACGAAGCGTATTACTGGAGTAGCAAGAACAAGGAAAAAAGGATGCTAAACAGCATACAGAAGCTTGAAACCCTTCTGGATCCTGAAGACCCAAAGCAAGACTTGAGACTTTCAGATTTTGAATCTGAAATAGAAGTTTCAGATTACGTGACAAATGAAGCCAAAAATGAAAATAAGGCTGAAGATAAAAATAGAGCTGAAAACGAAAGCAAAACAGAAAATCGGTTGGAAAACAGAGAAGAAAACTTAAAAGAAAGACAAAAAACTCTTGTCGATTTCGAAACCCTTTCTGAAAAGAGACCTGAATCAGAACCTGAATCAGAACCTGAATCTGAACCAGAACCTGAACCTGAATCTGAACCAGAACCTGAACCTGAATCTGAACCAGAATCTGAATCTGAACCAGAATCTGAATCTGAATCTGAATCTGAACCAGAACCTGAATCTGAACCAGAACCTGAATCTGAACCGGCTTCGGGAGTCCCTGAGTTAAAAACCAGCCCTGAAACCCTCAAAATAGTAGTTGACTTTAGGGAAACAAAAAGCGGAGTTGCAAATGTTCTTGATAAGCTTGGAGTAGAGATTGATTTTGCGGCGCTTGAAATCGGAGATTACGTTGTAAGCGACCGCCTTGCTGTGGAGAGAAAACGCACGGACGACTTTGCAAGTTCCCTTATCGATGGAAAGCGGAATCTCTTTGCACAACTATCAAATCTTGCAAGAGTATATGAAAAACCTGTTCTTATCATTGAAGGAACCGAACTTTTCACTACCAGGCAAATCAATCCGAATGCGATTTACGGCTCCCTGGTATCCATTGCTATTGATTTTGGAGTATCACTGTTATACTCAAGAGATGAAGAAGAGACAGCTGCAATTTTGAAAGTGCTTGCAAACCGTGAGCAGACAGAAAATAAACGTGAAGTTAATCCCCATGGAAAGAAGTTAACCAGTACCCTTACTGAGCAGCAGGAGTACCTGATCACCTCGATCGCAGATATAGGACCAAAAGCCGCAAGAAACCTTCTTTTACACTTCGGCTCAGTAGAGGCTATCATGAAGGCAGATGCCAAAGAACTCAAAGAAGTAAAATTAATAGGGCCAAAGAGAGCAAATAAAATAAGAGAGATTATCGAGGCTTCTTATAAAGGATAAGTGGAAAAAAGTCAAACTTTTTTAGATTTCTTCTTTTTCTTTCTCCCTTCTCTTCTTTATTTCTCTCAATCATTCTCTCTTCCCCTTCTCTTCTTTATTTCTCTCAATCATTCTCTCTTCCCCTTCTCTTTTCCTCTTATCCTTCTCTTTTCCTCTTATCCTTATCTTATAATTGCCTCAGACGCTCTATAATCCCAAGCCCTTTTTCAATTAGTTCTAAATCCTCGGAAATACTACGCGGATCTGTTTCATCCTGAAGAGAATCTGCAATATTCACCATTTTTTTAAAGAGAAGGTGTTCCAGTACTTTCCGGTCTTCGTGAGTTCCGGATACCTTCCATGCTCCTGCTGGTTTTTCTGCCCTTCCTGCCCTTCCTGCGCCTCCTGTAGGTGCGGCCTGGATTACAGGGGCAGAGGCTACAGTGGCTGCAGGAGATGTAGATGTAGGGACTACAAGAGCCTCAGGAACTCCCCTTCCTGTTTCTTCCTTTTCAGAAGTTGTTCTGGAAATTTCTTCTCCTACCAGCTCGACGGCTTTTTCTTCTTCATCTGCAGGTTCAGGGCCTCTCAGTCCGAACCTTGGTTTTTGCCTGTGTGCCTGGGCTCTTTTTTTAGTCTCAAAAGAGGATCTATTTTTCTCAGTATATGGCCTTGGTTCAGGAGCTGGGGTTTTTTCAGCTTGTTCCTGAATCTCCTCCTCTTCCTGGACATCACATATAGGGCAGATCACTGTACCCTGATAACGGAATTTAGGGGCTCCGCAGACTTTACAATGCTCAGCAAGCATTGTGCCCCCAAGTTCAAGGAAACGTGCTATTCGCTTTACTTTTTTATCTTTTTCAGAATCCATATCTCTGACCTTCCTTTGTTCACAGCTTCTAATGCATTTGCTTCTCGCTTATTTTATAAAATTTTTACTATAGCTCCTGTATATGAAGTTAATTTATCCTGTGTAAATCGGAAAAAGCAGTAAATCCAGAATCACAAAGGAAAGACCCTAAAACAGGCAACCTTAGAAATCACCGATAATATTTTATATAACATGTCTATCTTAGACTAATCTATTAGCTCTAATTTTCACATCATAATTAACTGCGAAGGTGATTCGAGTGCCATCAAATGATTCATCAGAAGTTATAAGGCAATGTCTTCAGGTCTTAGAAAGTATAACCAGTGATTCTTCAGTTCCAAGAAATATCAGGCGTTCCGTTAATGAAATTATGGACATACTGAACAACGAATCTGAACCTCTCTTTCTTAGAGCAGCATCAAGCATTTCCATTCTAGAAGATATAAGCAACGATCCTAATCTTCCTCTGCATACGAGGACTTTGATATGGAATCTCTCAAGCCAGCTCGAGACAATTCCTGTAGATGAATAATAATAATAATAATAATAATAAATAATAAATAATAATAAATAATAATAATAAGATAGATTTTAAATCATATAAAGAAAGAATTTGCTCTGGAGTACGGTCTGAGAGCAGATAAACTCCAGGAATAAGCAAGCTCAGAATACGTTTCTTAAGACGATTCTGTTAGAATACGTTTCTTAAGACGATTCTGTTAAAAATCCTGAACTTCAACTAATTCTAAAAAATAGCCGGAAGGGGATGCCTTATATTTTTACAGGCATTTCGAGCTAGTTTTGGAATCATCTCTGGAAGTTAAAGGATATCGACAATGAAAAAGGCTTTTCCCTTCTTTTTTATACCTTTTTCCAGGACCCAGATTAAACCTAGATCTTAAAACCAAAGTATAAAGAATACATGGATGTAAAAGATCAAGGCTATAAAGTTTGGAAAAATAATGGACATGATATATCTGAGAAATAGTTCTCACATGAAGCTCTAGAATCCCGAATGACATATAAAAGAAATGATAAAAAATGTAGCTTTATCAAAATATTTTGTTTAAAAAGATTAGCTTTTCTGCTTAATTAGCTTTTCTGCTTAAAAGCTAAATTGTGTAAAAAGTTAGAGAAGCATTGAAGGGGGTATGAAAAATAGTGCTTGAGGAAATTTCAGCCCGGATTAGAGAAAATTTTGAGGCTAAAGACCGTATAAGGGAAGAGGGACTGAAAATCTCCAGGGAAGTTGTCAGAGAATGCAGGACAGCCTCATTTGCCCTGCATGAACAGGACTTTGAAAAGGCAGATAGAAGTATCAAAATAGCCGGGAAAGCACTTGAGAAACTTGAAATTCTTTTTAAAGGGCATGCTGACATTTATCATGCAGGCTTTGTAGAACATGCCCAGCAGGAATATTCGGAGGTTGTGGTTCTCAGCAGCCTGCTGAAGCAAAAAGGAGATAAGCTCCCTTCTCCTGAAGAGTTAAGAGTCGAATATGCAGCTTACCTTAACGGGCTTGGGGATGTTGTAGGGGAGCTTAGAAGGCATGTTCTGGACCTTATAAGGAAAGAATCCTTTGAAAAAGCCGAAGTATTTTTAGGCATAATGGAAAATATCCATGCTATGCTTATGGACTTTGACTACCCTGACGCTATAACCAGGGGACTGAGGAGAAAAACCGATGTATCCCGCTCAATAATAGAAAAGACGCGCGGCGATGTTGTCAATGCAATTGGTCAGAAAAGGCTTGAAATCGCAATGCGGAATCTGGAATCCAGACTTTAGATAGCTTAAGATAGAAGTAATGATTTTAATACTGGGAAATCAGCGTTTTTTGAACCATAGAATAATAATAAAGAATTAATGAAGCATTAATGAAGCACCATAATAAAGCATTAAATGAAGCATCAAACGGCCACTAACTAATATATAGCTTATAGATTACTATTAAACCGCTTATTATTTTAATGATTATTTATCTCTTTGACACTTAGACTCTGTGGATTTTATAAACTAGAGATTCCAAGTTGACAAATTTATAATTCCAGTTAGACAAATTTACAATTCCAGTTAGACAAATTTACAATTCCAGTTAGACAAATTTACAACTCCAATAAATTCCAACAAATTCCAATAATCTACTACAAGAGGATAATGTATGAAATTTGATCCGGAAGAAATAAAAAAGGATGCAAGAGAGAACTTCGACCTTACCTGGAACGAGGGTAAAAAGCTGGTCAGAACCCCTACCCTAAACGAACGTTATCCCAGGACAACTTTGAGATATGGGAAAGCCCATCCTGTTTACGATACTATCCAGAAACTCAGAGAAGCCTATCTAAGGATGGGATTTGAAGAGATGATGAATCCTCTGATAGTGGACGATAAAGAGGTACACAAACAGTTTGGAAGTGAAGCTCTTGCAGTCCTGGACCGCTGTTTTTATCTTGCAGGCCTGCCAAGACCGAACGTTGGAATTTCCGATGAGCGCATCGCACAGATAAAAGAGATTCTTGGGGATATAGGCAACGACGGAATAGACAGGGTCAGGCAGGTTCTTCATTCATATAAAAAGGGAAAGATAGAGGGAGACGACCTTGTGCCCGAAATTTCAGGAGTGCTTGAAGTCTCAGATGCCCTTGTTGCCGATATGATTGACAGGGTTTTCCCGGAATTTAAAGAGCTTGTGCCCCAGGCAAGCACAAAGACACTCCGCAGTCACATGACCAGCGGCTGGTTCATTTCCCTAGGTGCACTCCTTGAAAGAAAAGAGCCTCCATTCCACTTCTTCTCAATAGACCGCTGTTTCAGGCGAGAACAGCAGGAAGATGCCTCAAGGCTCATGACCTATTATTCAGCTTCCTGTGTAATAATGGATGAAGATGTGACCATTGATCATGGAAAAGCCGTTGCAGAAGGGCTGCTATCCCAGTTTGGCTTTGAGAAATTCCTTTTCAGGCCCGATGAGAAACGCAGTAAATACTATATTCCTGACACGCAGACCGAGGTATTTGCCTTTCATCCGAAACTTGTGGGTTCTAACTCAAAGTATTCGGACGGCTGGATCGAGATTGCAACTTTCGGGATTTATTCCCCAACAGCCCTTGCAGAATATGAGATTCCATATCCAGTCATGAACCTGGGACTTGGAGTGGAAAGGCTGGCAATGATCCTTCATGATGCTCCCGATATCCGCTCTCTTACCTACCCGCAGATTCCACAGTATACTGAATGGGAAATGTCAGATGGAGAACTTGCAAAACAGGTCTTCGTAGATAAGACCCCTGAGACTCCAGAAGGGCTTGAGATTGTAGCCGCAATCGTTTCCCAGTGTGAACAGCATGGGGAAGAACCCAGTCCCTGTGAATTCCCTGTCTGGGAGGGAGAAGTTTGCGGCAGAAAAGTAAAAGTTTCCGTAATCGAGCCCGAGGAAAATACAAAACTCTGCGGGCCTGCGGCTTTTAATGAGGTTGTAGCCTATCAGGGAGACATTTTAGGAATTCCGAATACTAAAAAATGGCAAAAAGCCTTTGAAAACCATTCAGCAAGAGCAGGAATTCGTTTTATAGAAGCATTTGCAGCCCAGGCGGCCAGGGAAATTGAAGAAGCTGCTATGTCAGGAGCAAGCGAGCACATAGTCAGGGTAAGGATTGCCAAAGTCCCCTCGGAAATTAACTTGAGAATAGGTCTTGTTGCCCAGCGTTATATCACAGGCAAAAAGAAAAAAATAGACATGAGAGGCCCGATTTTCACGTCCGTAAAAGCGAAATTTGTGTGAAGGCCGAAAGTGTGAAGGCCGGAAGTGGAAGGCCAGAAAAACAGGAGCAAATTACATGCACTCCTCCGAACAAAGCCCTTTTTCAAAGTATTCGGAGCTTAGCCGGCTTATGGACACCGGCGAGCCTGTGTGTGTAAGCTTTGAAACAGGACACGAAATCGGATGTAAAGTTGGCAGCAAAGTTGGTTGCAAAGTTGAGCAAGAAATCGGGAGCGAAATCGAAAAGTGTAAGGGCATCGAGGAAAAAGCCGAGGAGAGAGTAATTGACCCAGGAGACAAAAAATTTCCTGAAAAATCCTGTTTTCTTTATTGTGAACTTGTGCAGAAAGCCCGTGTGGGAGAAGAATTCCTGATTTCGGGGCAGAGTTGCTCCCCAGGAGACTATGTGCTGGGTCTCTCCGAGGAGAGCCCTGCTGAATACTACCTGAACTCCGGAAGATATAAGGACTTACAGGCTGCGGAAAATGCCGCCTTATCGCTCCCAAGATTGAAAAAAAGATTCTGCTTCATAAGAATCGAGCCCTTGTCCCTGAATAAAGGTAGTTTTGACGTGTTGATTCTTTTCCTGAAGCCCGAAAAAGCTATGCGCATTGTTCAGGCCAGTGCCTATTCGAAAGGAAAAAGAGCAGTACTGGATACAATTGGTGCAGCTTCAATCTGTGGAGACTGTACCGCACTTGCATACAGGCAGGGCATGGGCCTATCTTTTGGGTGTAAGGGATCGAGAAAGCATAGTGGATATGAAGATTTTGAAGTTCCATTTGGGCTTTCTTTTGAGGAAGCAAACAAAATAGAAGAGATTCTCTCAAAACTCCCAAAAACAAAGGAGTAGAATAAATTGAGGCATTTCCTGGTTTCCTAAAGGAAATTAAGGATTTTGAAACAGTATGTCTTGTATAGACTTGATTGTTGTATA
>DADO01000055.1:21350-23594 GCA_002509325.1 Methanosarcina sp. UBA402
ACTTGATTGTTGTATAGACTTGATAGCCTTCTCGAAAGTATAGATTTAACAATCTTCTCGAAAGTATAGATTTGACAGCCTTCTCAAAAGTATAGATTTGACAACCTTCATGAAATAGTGAAAAAACTGCATTTTAGAACTGGCAAATAATCTATTCTTTTGTAACCCGTTCTTTTTTGAAAAATCTACAACCGAAAGCGTGCGCATTTTTCCGTAAAATGGCTGGAATGAAGCTGATTTATCCAGGCTCTTAT
Organism: Methanosarcina sp. UBA402; assembly: GCA_002509325.1. Classification (GTDB taxonomy): domain Archaea; phylum Halobacteriota; class Methanosarcinia; order Methanosarcinales; family Methanosarcinaceae; genus Methanosarcina. Next base: position 21,605 of record DADO01000055.1, read on the forward strand.
TTGAGAAAAGCCGATAAGCAAAACCCCTATTACCCAGGGCTACCAACGGGATGAGTTTATATAGAAGTACAAACATGTAAAATGAGATTTTAATTCCAAACTCACACTAATGGAGGATTAAATCATGGCAGGACAGCCAATATTCATTTTAAAAGAAGGAAGTAAAAGAACCAGAGGCAGGGATGCCCAGAGTAACAACATCATGGCTGCAAAGGCAGTAGCCGAAGCTGTCAGAACAACCCTTGGTCCCAAGGGCATGGACAAAATGCTCGTGGACTCAATGGGCGATGTAGTTATTACAAACGACGGAGCAACCATCCTCAAAGAGATGGACATCGAACACCCTGCAGCAAAGATGGTAGTAGAAGTAGCCAAGACCCAGGACGAAGAAGTAGGAGATGGCACTACCAGTGCAGCTGTGGTCGCAGGCCAGCTGTTAAGTAAAGCTGAAGATTTAATCGAGCAGGAAATCCACCCGACAATTATCGCAACAGGGTACAGGCTTGCAGCCGAAAAAGCCGTAGAAGTTCTGAACTCCCTGGCAATGACAGTAGAAATGTCCAACCGTGACCTGTTAGTCAGCATCGCTGAAACCGCAATGACTGGAAAGGGTGCAGAATCCTCCAAAAAGCTCCTCTCCGAGATTGCCGTAGATGCCGTCACAAGCGTTGTAGATACAAACGGAAAGGCGGATGTTGACAGGGACAACATCAATGTTGTGAAGAAGGTCGGCGGCAGGATAGAGGATTCCGAGCTTATCAAGGGTATGATCATTGATAAGGAAAGAATTCACCCCAACATGCCTGTAAAAATTAAAGATGCAAAAATCATTCTCCTCAACGCCGCAATCGAACTCAAGGATACTGAAGTAGATGCGGAAATTTCCATAACCTCTCCTGACCAGCTTCAGTCCTTCCTTGACCAGGAAGAGCAGATGCTCAAGAAGATCGTCCAAAAGGTTATCGGCAGCGGGGCAAACGTTGTCTTCTGCCAGAAAGGAATTGAAGAGCTTGCCCAGCACTACCTTGCAAAAGCAGGTATCTTTGCTGTGCGCAGAGTTAAGAAGAGTGACATGGAAAAGCTTGCCAGAGCAACAGGCGGCAAACTCATTACCAACATGGATGAGATCACTCCCGAAGACCTCGGATATGCAGGACTTGTGGAAGAGAAGAAGGTTGGCGGCGACAACATGACTTTTGTCACAGGCTGCGACAACCCGAAAGCTGTAACCATCCTGCTGCGCGGCGGTACAGAGCATGTTGTAGACAGTATTGACAGTGCTCTTGAAGATGCCCTCCGTGTGGTTGGAGTTGCAATCGAGGATGAAAAGCTCGTTGCAGGCGGCGGCTCCCCTGAAGTTGAGGTTGCCCTCAGGCTCCAGGAATACGCAGCAACTCTCGAAGGCAGAGAACAGCTTGCAGTCAAAGCCTATGCCGAAGCTCTCGAGATTATTCCGAGAACTCTTGCAGAAAACGCAGGACTTGACCCCATTGACATGCTTATGGAGTTGCGCTCCCAGCACGAAAAGGGTGTAAAAACTGCAGGACTCAATGTTTTCGAAGGCAAAGTTGTTGACATGTGGGAAAACTTTGTAGTTGAGCCTCTCAGAGTCAAGACCCAGGTTATCAATGCAGCCACCGAGTCTGCTGTCATGATCCTCAGGATTGACGATATCATAGCTTCTACCCGTGCAGCCCCAGGCCCTGAAGAAATGGGCGGAATGCCCCCAGGAATGGGTGGAATGGGTGGAATGGGCGGAATGCCAGGCGGAATGCCTCCAATGATGTAATCCGAAAAAGCAAATTACAAAACTATTCTGGGATAAATAGGAAAAGGTACGGTTTTTGGCTGTGCCCTCCTTTTCGCCCTTAAAAGTTGAAGTCTGAAAAATTACTTCCGGCCTTTCACCGGAAGTCCATGTGAATCTCTATATAAATCTCCTTTTTTCAGACTTTTTAACTTTTTAGGTTGTCCATCATTATACGGTTGA
>DADO01000146.1:0-7726 GCA_002509325.1 Methanosarcina sp. UBA402
AAGTTAAGGATCAGGACAGCAGTCTGGTGTCTGAGATAATGGAGGTAGACTAAAAGTGGAGGAAATATTTTAGCGAACTACTGAATTTATTAATTAAATAATAAATTTATTAATTAAACAATGGAATTATCTCTTATACATTATTTCACACAAAAAAGAAATATAGTAACATTTAATAATCTTTAAATTTCTGTAATTATTCAATAATGATATAATATTTCTCTGATTTATTTTACATATCTAAAGGAACCTGTTAAAACATAAACCAGAGCTGGATTAAACTCCTTCAAAGTTTAAACACCCTCTGGCATAAAGTGACCGGCTATGAAAATAGATTTTACAAAAATAATCGTAATGTTTGTCTTCTCGCTCTCATTACTAAGCTCAATCCCTCTCACCCAGGCCAGCTACTCTTTTGAGGGCATATCCTTTGCTCCGGATGCTCAGGGCACATTCAGAGGAGAAGTTTATATAGGTGGAGGGCACGGACTTAGTTTTCCTCCTTACTCCCAGAATTTTGATGTGCCAGAAGGTACTGTCCGCTGGGCTCGCCTGTACATTGGAGTCTGGGGAGGCACGGAAAACTATGAAGGTTGGGTCCAGCCCGAGTTTAATGGGCAAAGGCTTGAGAAGCTGCCGCTTGGTGGGATTAATGATGAAAACGAGGATGTGTACTGTACCGGGCATGGAGTTTACTGGGTAGCCTATGACGTAAGCAACATTACAAAAAACGGGGAAAATACGGCAGATGTCCTTACAAGTACCGGAGAGCCCGGAAACAAGTTGGACGGGAGAGTCTATGGAGTAGTGCTTGCTGCAGCCTGTGAGAACCCAAAAGCTCCCATGGTTTCATATCAGCTTCTGACCGGGAACGTTAACCTTCATGGAAAAGGGTGGAGTGGCAGTATGCCTAACGTCAATGATCGGGAAGACGTTAATTTCAGCGTAGAACAGGCTTTTAGCAATAAGGATACCGCAAACCTTTCAGTAGTGTATCTTACAGGGACAAAAGGCCTGCCTGACTATCTTGAATTCAATGGGGAAATGCTTGGAGTCTCACCTCAATACCTATCTGAGAAATATGGAGAAAACGTAAGGGACATTGCTAATGAGATTAGCTATGATTCCTGTGGAGACGAAGGCGTTTCCTCTAGCTATTTTGATATAGAGCATTTTGATGTGCTTGATTATCTGCAGTCCAATAACTCCGCAACTTTTATACGAGGACTTGATCTCAACGGGGACGGAGAAGTCGACGACCAGGAAGGGGAGGACTATCTGCATCCTGTCCTAGCAGCCCTTGTCATTACTTCAAAAGATACCTTCTCTGTAGCTCCAGACCTCTACCCTGAGATAAATATCTCTGAAAACGAATTGGTTGATGGAAAAACTGCGGAAATTTTCTTTACGATAAACAATCCTGGAGGACTTTGCGAAGAGAACTTTACAGGAAGCTTCCGAGTAGACGGAAATGAAATTTCCAGGGTTCCTATCCGGATGGAAGCCTCAGGAGTATACAGATCCAGTATTTCATGGCCTGCAGTCAAAGGAGAGCACTTGCTAGAACTCTTTGTGGATCCTGAAGACAAGATAAAAGAATCAGATAAAAAAAATAACGCCTGTAAATTGAATGTTATGGTCAGGTCAAAACCCGATCTTTCGGTTTCTCTTGGAGATCCCGTAAAAATAGAGGAGAAAAAGACTGTATCTTCTTCGATAATCTGTCTCTCGTTCCTTTCGCTTTTTGGAACCCGGAGAAAAAAACCTCTTTTTCTGCTCTTACTTGCAGTAATAATGATAACTGCTTTTAGTGGTTGTGTCGAAGAAATTCATACAACAGAAAAAACTGCCTACTTCATCCCTGTAGAGATTACGAACAGCGGGGAAGCTTCAGCGCGGGACTTCGACTTGAACCTTTATCTGGATGGAAAAAGTGTTACGGTTCTGAATATTCCGGAATTAGAAGGTCAAACCTCAGTTGAGGAAAAAATAAGGGTTGATGTCCTGAGGGGAGAGCATATCCTGAAAGTGATAGTAGATGAGCAAAACCGTATCATTGAGGAAGATGAGGATAACAATGAATTTGAAACCCCTTGTAATTTTACTTAATCTCCTGCTGCTCACCATGCCTGCTTCAGCGTCATATGCAGGAGATAAACCCCTGCAAACCGTTCTTCATGACGAACACTTTGGGGCCCTTGATTTTTCTCTTGGGAACAGCAGCTACAGCGGCGAGCTTGAATCCAATGACAGTTACGTGGTTAACTTTAACCTTGAGCCCCCTGCAGGCGCTTCCATAAAAGTTGCAAAGGCTTATGTTTACTGGGTCTGGAGTAAAAAAGGGCTTGAAGGCATATATCCGGAATTCAACGTTTCCTTTGTGCATTCTGGCACTACTGTGCCTCTTCCCGAAGGGCAGATGTATACAGATACAAAGGGCTTTGTATCCAGATATGACTTTTTTTCAGGTACGAATGTTTATGACCTGAGCGGAGATGTTTCGAGACCAGGCAACTATTCTATTTCACTGGTGAATGCTGCCAGGGACGGGAGAACCTTTTGCATACAGGGCATTGGGCTCCTGCTTGTCTACGAAGGCCCAGAGTTGCCGAGGATTGAATACTGGATTAATGAAGGCTGTGACATGCTTTATGCCGAATACGGGATCAATCCAGAAATGGCAACAATGACCACTTTCTTTGAAGGGGATATTGACCCCGATAATATTGAAAATGCACGCCTGATAACAGTTTCTCCTTCAGGAGGATATAGTTCAGGCACGGATGCCAGAAACAAGCTTTTCTTCAATGAGAAAACCAGGAGTATTCCGGTTATTGGGGATCTTATACAGCTTTTGTTTGGAAGTGGAAAAAGCTGGAAGAATGTCTATCTGACAAACGAAACTGTCCAGGTTGCCCTTGACGACAGGCCTGTAGGAGCTTATCTTATACATAAAGGGAATTTTGTCAGCATCCAGGATAATGGAGATTACCTCCTAGCAACGAATGCAATACTCATGCTTGAGTTTAAAGAACCTGAAACAACCGGAAAAGGAGCTGGATGATTTTTTACAGGAAGTGATCCTAAATGAATATCATTGAAACCAGAGACTTATCAAAGAGTTATATGTTCGGTTCAGGGGTACTTGTGGAAGTCCTCAAAGAAATAAATATGGAAATTGAAGAAGGAGAATTTGTTTCCTTTATGGGACCTTCAGGATCTGGAAAGTCCACCCTGCTTAATATTGTTGGATGCCTGGACCAGCCAAGTTCTGGCAGGGTTTTCATAGAGGGAAGCGAAATTGACTACAGCAATTCTTCCAGTCTTGTCAAGCTGCACAGGCAAACTATAGGATTTGTTTTTCAGGCTTTTAACCTTATATCCACAATGAACGCCCTCGAAAATGTCTGTTACCCGATGTATTTTAATGGGGTAAGCCGTTCCCGGCAAAAACAGAGAGCAACTGAACTTCTTGACCTTGTAGGGCTTGGAGATAGAATGCGGCACCTGCCAACTGAATTATCTGGGGGGGAACAGCAGAGAGTTGCCATAGCAAGAGCACTTGCAAATAGCCCCAGACTTATTCTGGCAGACGAGCCTACAGGAAACCTTGATTCAGGCACCGGAAAAAAAATCACGGCTCTTATGAAAAATATAAACCGGGAGCAGAATATTAGTTTTGTCGTTACAACCCATGACTCTGAAATGGCCAGAGCTGCAGACAGAGTGGTAAAACTAAGTGATGGAGAAATCATTCCCTGACTTAAAAGTTGAGAAGATTTTGGAATGGAAAAATTTAGAATGCAAGATTGTGGAATTATGATGGAACAACCTTAACATTCAATTTTATTTCCGCCGGGGGTTCTGCGAGAACCGCATATACCGAGAAATCAGAAAGGTTGGCTGAAATTTTGTTTTCATTCAAAGTACTATCAGTAAGAGTCCATATGGAGTTATTTTCATCATAGCGATAGATTGCCGGGAAATTGCCTTCTATCAAATTGTTGAGGCCCAGGCTGAGTCTGCCAGAAAGATCAAGTTTCGCTCCCACGGGCTCAAGTCCATAACACTTTCCTACAAGGCGCAGCGAGCCTGGCAGAGGAGGACAGTCTACCTCTTTTATTGTTATTGCTTTAAGAGGCTCTTTCTGGCTATCAAGTAGCCTTGTACCTGCAGGAATGAATAGAGAAGCATCAAGGCTTTTATTTTCCACCCAGATATCCAGCAGCGTAGATCCGTTTTCATCCAGATAAGCCGATAGTAAATCCCCTGAAGACAATACTACTTCTGTAAGTGTTTTATTACGGTAATCTACATACGATATATTTTCATAAACTGTGATTATATTTCTGGAATCAGATTTTTCAGTGTAGAGTTTCCCACATAGATCTGAGTATGTATGGGCTTGCGGCACTCTGTGGGCTCCGAGTTGCTCGGACCTGATATAGTAAGAAAAGGTCTTTTTTTCTTCCGGAGCCAGTGAAAAATCCCAGCTCAAATAATCCGAGCTGCTAGAATCCAGGCCATCAGCTGACACGGAGCCGTTAATTAGTTCAAATGTTGCCGGGGGCAGGTCAAGTAGTGAAACATTTACCGCCCTTTTCTGGATATTTTTCACAGAAATAGTAACATACACCCGACTTCCCGAAAAAGCTTCTGAACCTGTGTTTTTGTAGATTTCCAGAGGTTCGATAAGCCCGATTTCTACATCTCTGGAAAGGAAATGCTCACCAGAACTATCTGCCCAGTTCAGGTTTACAGTAATGTTATACTTTTCTTTTATCTGATCTGGGAACCTGAATCGGAGTTTATAAGATTTTTTTGAACCTTTATCAAGTATTATATTCTCAGGGGCTCCTTCTTTGACCCGGAGCCCATCGGAATCCACATCAATTCTTATTTTGTCGGTTTTCACTTCCCCTATATTCCTGAGTTCCATATCAACAATTACATCATTATCAAGAAGGTACTCATCTTTATCTGCATCGAGATCAAGCTCCAGAACCACATTATCTCCAATATGTTTTTTTGTTTCAAAGACAATTTCTGCTTCAGGGGAGCAGAGGCTGCCAAACAGGGGAAGAGTTTTCTGATCTGTGACATTGCATGCCTTCAGCCTTACATTGTCGTTATCCAGATAGTGCCAGGCCGTACTGTTACTCTCCAGGACTGCATCTCCGAGGGTTTCACCGTTTTTCGAGACCTTAACCCAAACCATCCCGTATCCATCATACTTCAGCGCTTCCAGAGTGTATACATCTTTTGAGATAACGGAATTTTCGGGGCTGAGGGTGACTGTTAATTTGTCCCAGTCATCTTCATTAGCTGACACAGGTGTAAGGTATATTATCAGATAGAATATAAGGAAAAAAGCCGCAAAGGCACAGAAACTATTTTTTTCTCTCATGCCTGTTTCCTCCGGTATTGGGATTTTAAGACAAAAATCGCAGAAATAAACCCTATTCCTGCATAAAATCTCGGAAAAATAACCTGCGTTTCAAGCTGCTTATTCTTAAAAACTGCAAGTGTATTGTTAGTATTTTCGGTTTCAATTGTCTGGTTAACGGGTTCTCTTTCACCTCTGCGCCCGGAAGACTCACTGACATCAGATCTGGAAGAAGTTCCGCTGACAACAATGACCTCCTTTCCGGTGTTATTTGCCCCATCTACTGCAGAAACAACTATTTTATTAGAGCCTGGAGCCACAGGCACCTCTGCACTCCAGCTTCCGTCAGAAAGCAGAGCTGTATGGCCATTCACATCTACTGTGAGGTTTTGGTTTGTGTCTTTAACTGTTCCACTGACTGTAAGGTATCCCGAGCCTACGAGACTTCCATCTTTCGGAGATTCGATTTTAATCTCGGGAGGATTCATGTCAATAATTTTAACAAGCAAAGGAGTGTTCCAGTTATTTACTTCGCAGAGTTCTTTTTTCTTGTTCGTGTGGTCGACATATACTTTCAGAAACTGCTCTCCACCACTATTAGGTTTCCAGTTGAAATCAATAGTTTTGCTTCTTCCGTTAGAAAGAGAAGAGACTGAAGCCGTTGATACAATTTTATCATCAGCATAAAGTGCCGCCTGAAAACCATATGCTGGATCTTTCCCTATATTTTTAATAGTTGCTTTTATGGTATTATCTTCCCCGGCGTAAAGCACAGGCAGGTTAAGCTCGGAAACTATAAGATCAGAATCTCCTTCTTCTTCCGTACTCAAACACAGTGTGGTCAGCACTGGATGTAAATAATCTTCATCATCCCGTTGAAATTTAAGTTTGTTATTATCTTCTTCAAGAAAATCCAGCACATCAAAGAATTTTAAATCAAAATAATTTTTTGAATCCGCTATGTCGTTGTAATTTTCCCCATCAGCAAGCTGTTCGTCGTTAAAGTAAAGGGAATCGCCAAGGCCAGGACTACTGCAGAGGTACACCACAGCAAGGTTTGCAGTCCTGTACTTATCCACATCAACCCTTCCCGAGAAATCTACATATGCTTCATCGTGAGTCGACGCCATCTTTCCACTCCACCCTTCACCATGAAGGTTAACGTTTCCTTCCTCAACCCAGTACTTTACCTCCTGACTTTCTTTATCTTCATATACTGCAACAAGAACTATCCCGTAGATTCTACCGTCAATTTCTCCTTCTGTTTTGGCTTCTACTTTTACAGGCCCGGTACTTAAGGTATCCAGGTCATAAGCCACCCAGTAGACTCCATGCCCTGTACAGTAAATAGCGGGATTCTGATCCTCATTGTCTCCTTTATCTGCTTTACCTTTTAGATCCAGGCTTTCGAAATCCTTTCCATTAACAGTAAGATCTAGAGTTCCGGTTTTTTCTTCGTTTCCTCCCCATACCCCTACATATACCCTGGCCCATGTTACCGAATCTCCTGGAATATTGAACTCCTGTACATAAGGCGTTTGACCAAGCCCTTTGCCGCCATCAACATAAAGTCCTCCTTTTACTGTACCGGATTTGACTTCAACTAGCTCGTCTTTTTCAGGAACACCTTCAAAATTGTAAATTGCCAGACATGGAGAAACGTATATAAGAAAAATTAACGTCCATACAAAACATAGGAAATACCTTTTCAAGCTCCTGCAATTTGAAAACATATTATTCACCGGCTTTTTAATATCAGTTATTTTAGCTTCTGGAAACTTTTTGCGGTAGACGTAGGAGGATTATCAGACCTATTCTATTTCAAGAGAGGGTTTTAAATGATGTGGATTATAACAAAAATTAACATTTTTCATACTTTATATACTATACATATATCAATTTTTCGAATTAGTAACGTTTTAGTTTAGAAAAATAACACTAAAAATATCTTATTAATTAAAAAATAAAAGTTCTCAAAATTATTGAGGAAAAGACTAAATTGCTCTTTTGCCAAAATATAGTCAACTCACGAATTCATTACACTTTTAATTTGTTCATCAAATATTTTCATCCAATTGTTAGCAAAAGATTTTGATTTAGCTAACTTCATATACTCATTTTTAATCAAGTTTTTTAGTTGTGTAACTGATTCAATAAATTCTTTTAAAATTTCCTTCCTTAAACTCTTCCATATAAATTCAATTGGGTTTAGGTCGGGTGAGTATGGTGGCAGGAACACTAATGTTATATTCAATTCTTGTTAGGAATTGTAGGGAATGCTCTCTGTTTTGTGATGTTCATTTGACCGAATAATACAAAACAAAGAGCACTTATTTTTAT
>DADO01000146.1:7907-9843 GCA_002509325.1 Methanosarcina sp. UBA402
AAAGAGCACTTATTTTTATTTAACAGTCAAAGTCAGGTTGAATATTTGATATTTTCTCTAAACAAACTTATTACATCGGGAGTGAAAAGGGTCATGAATACCCCGACCTTCTGTCGAGTACAAAGTGACCCCTCCCCTCTTTTTGTTTTCGTTTAAATTTCCAAATCAGAGCTTCTTTGTAAAATGCTGGAAATTGAATAAGAAACCGAAAGCAGAGTTTCGATCGCTTAGGTCAAGGAAACCTTGTAAAAATATACTAAGCTATCCCCACGAAAACCGAGTGGGCGACCCGAAATATTCCCTATCTTTTAGGATGGAGTGGCCGCACACAATTTGATTTACAACGAACATTTTTATATTTTAATTAGATTATTGGTAGACTAGCTGGATTCTCTTAAGATATTAATATATATTAGTTAGCTAAGACCTCATATTTTACTATTTATTAATGAAAAAAAAGAAATCTTTATCTATTGATATCACTCTGAATTATAAGAAGTATTTTGTCAATATTATACATATTTACTAAATATATGAAGTATTATGATTCGTAAAAAAAGGGCATAGAGGAGATCGAGAAAAAGATCACTCAATAAAACATCACGATTTAAAACTCATTTCCAAAATCCAGTGATTCTTGTATTAGATCATATTCAAAGGTTTGTAACTATTTTCAAAATTCAATGATTTTTAATTTTACATTAATCACTGAATTCTGGCATTTATTCCAATTTAATGGTAAATTTGGAGGAAAATCTCTCTATGTGGATCTTGAATTAACCCAATAAACAAGTACATGAAGACAGAAATTTTGGAGGTAATTGAAATTAAGGTGGGAAGAAAAATATTGTTGGCATCTGTCCTTCTACTTTTGATCACTATTCCGGTAGAAGCAAACTATGATAGTAACCAGACAAATTCAAGTTTGGGACCAAATGATATACCTGTGGAAACCGATATTTTAATAGCTACTTCTGATGATATCAGTAAGTTTGCTACAAAAGAAGAATACTTACTAAAGGCACCTACTACAGTACTCACCAGTGCATTGTTTTCAGGAAGTACTAGTAAAGATGATATTATGATAAAATGGGGTCTTAAACATGAAAACGATTATAATGATATAATTGTACTCCCTGTAGCAAACTTCACTACCAACGTCAGTGAAGGTTATGTTCCACTCACGGTTCAGTTTAACGACAATTCTGAAAATGCAATCTCTTTCAACTGGGACTTTGGAGACGGAGCAACTTCAACCGAGAAGGACCCGATTCATACTTACTCAACTGCAGGAATCTATACAGTTAATCTGACAGCAAGCAATGAGAACGGTACAGATTCAAAGACAGCAAAAATAAATGTTTCAACGCAATCGGCACCTCCTGTCTTCCCAGGTTATACTAATCCGCCGACAGATCCAAACCACGATGGGCTCTATGAGGATATCAATGGAAACGGGATACTGGACTTCAATGATGTTGTGGCATACTACGATAATATAGACTGGATAGTAGAAAACATGCAGCTTGAGTTCTTTGATTATAACAAAAATGGTTTAATTGAATTTGATGATGTTGTAATGCTTTATGACATGCTTTAAGGGATAAGTATCCGGTGTAAAAAAACAGATTGAACAGAGTCATGGGTACTTTATTCGGCACATTGAGTAAAGCTGCATTTTGCGGCTTTATTTTTACTTTTTGGCATGAAATTACTTTGCATGCTTTCGTTTTTAGGCATGTAGTTCGAAGAATGTCAGATGTTTTTTAGTTTTTCGGTTTATTTATTTTTAGATCTTTCTGTCATTTCGGTCGTGCGCTATTAGTTAGTTGATGATATTTCTAAAACGCTTTTAGTGGCGTATCGTACCTTTTTTGCAATTCAGTAAGGTTAATAAGCATACTTGATATACGAAACATAAGGCATTTCTAGCACT
>DADO01000242.1:0-192 GCA_002509325.1 Methanosarcina sp. UBA402
CTCTCATGTGCTTGGTATTACATCGCAAGTGCGTAACTCCTACTTTATTTAGAAATTATATCTTTTTTAAATATTTATATACTTAATAAATAAGGTAATAAGTTTTCGAGTTTCGAGATTGATTATAGGAAACAAAATCTTTTAATCTTTTTTCATACCTCTTCGGTTAAGTGAAGAATCGTGACAAATTGC
>DADO01000242.1:462-1399 GCA_002509325.1 Methanosarcina sp. UBA402
TTCTGGTACAAAATCGATAGCTTTCAGGCAAATAATTCCTAAATCGATGACCAATGAATCTTTTTTATATAATGATAACTTTTTAAAGAGAATTTGTAGAAAAATGAAATAACGTTGGTTTAAAAAATGACTGCATAATATTGTAAAAGTAGTTTTATATAATATAATCATAACTACGTGTATGCTCATCTTGAAAAACAGGTATAATCCAGAAATTGGATTAGGCTGTTTCCATAGATTTCGAATTAAAAATATTAATATGAGCTTACGATGACTAAATTATTATAAAAATTACTTTGATATTTAGCATCCGAAAAAATTTTGAGATATTTTTCCGGAGGACGGTTAAATTTATGGATGTATTAATCTACCTTGCACCAATATGTGCCCTTGTTGGTCTGATTTTTGCAGGTGTATCCTATAAAAATGTCCAAAAAGAAGGCGAAGGTAACGATGTTATCAAAAAAATTACAGCGTCAATTCACAATGGCGCCATGGTTTACCTAAACAGGCAATACCGTGCGATCGCTGTTTTCGTCATTTTATTTTCAATCATAATTGCATCAACTCTTCCAAATGGGACCCTCACCGCGTTATGCTTTATTTTCGGCGCAGTGTTATCCGCAACAGCCGGATACGTAGGGATGCTCACAGCTACCATTGCAAACGGCAGAACTACAAATGCTGCCGCCAGAGGTATTGGCCCTGCATTTAGAGTTTCATTTGCATCAGGCACGGTTATGGGAATGAGCGTTGTAGGCCTTGGTCTGCTTGGATTATCTGCTTCATTCATAGTAATTGCAAAATATTATACAAATCTCGATCTTATTACAATTATCAATATAATTGCAGGCTTTTCACTAGGTGCCTCGTCTATAGCCCTTTTTGCCCGTGTAGGTGGCGGAATATTTACCAAAGCTGCGGATGTTGGGGCTGA
>DADO01000242.1:1629-7802 GCA_002509325.1 Methanosarcina sp. UBA402
GCCGTAATTGCCGACAATGTAGGCGATAACGTCGGAGACATTGCAGGCATGGGAGCCGATCTCTACGAATCATATGTAGGTTCTATCGTAGCAACAATGCTTCTTGCAGCATCAACAGCAGCAACGACCTTCCCTGGAATTCCAATTGAGAATACTATCCTGGTTCCACTGTTGATTTCAGCTGTTGGAATTCTTGCATCTGTTGTTGGTACTTTTTTTGTCCGTACAAACAAGACAGAGGCGTCGGCAATCCATATGGCTTTTAATATGGGCTTGATTTCTGCAATCGTTCTTACAGTCATTGCCTCTTATTTTGTTACTTCTCAACTCCTTGGAGACTACGGTCTAGAGGTCTTCCTTGCAAGTGTCGCAGGGCTTGTTTCAGGGTTCCTTATCGGGCAGATCACAGAATACTACACATCATATGATCGAAAACCCACTCGTACAGTTGCAAATTCGTGTTTAACCGGTTCGGCTACAAACATTATCACAGGCTTTGCAAAAGGGATGGAATCAACTGTTTGGCCAGTTGTCATCATTACCGCTACTATCTACGTTTCATACACACTTTCAGGCCTTTACGGTATAGCTATTGCAGCTGTGGGAATGCTTGCTACACTCGGGATCTCACTATCAGTCGATGCATATGGTCCTGTAGCTGATAACGCAGGTGGCATTGCTGAGATGTCCCACCAGAAAAAAGAGATACGCGAAATTACCGATACTCTTGATGCGGTAGGAAACACAACTGCAGCCGTCGGCAAAGGTTTTGCGATCGGTTCGGCAGCTCTGACTGCACTTGCCCTTTTCTCTTCATATGGCATAGCAGTAAATCTTACTGTTATCGATGTTATGAACCCCAATGTATTCATCGGGCTTACCATCGGTGCAATGCTGCCTTTCCTCTTCTCATCAATGACTATCCTGGCTGTTGGAAATGCGGCAGGAGAAGTTGTTATGGAAGTGAGGAGACAGTTTAAAGAGATCAAAGGTATCATGGAAGGCAAAGCTGACCCTGACTATGAGAAATGTATTTCGATTTCAACGCATTCTGCTCTGAAAGAAATGATTGGACCTGGTGTACTCGCAGTTATTGCACCTCTTGCTGTTGGGCTTATTCTAGGACCTGGCGCACTTGGAGGACTGCTTGCAGGTTCTGTAGTTTCAGGTTTCATGCTTGCGATTACAATGTCTAACGCAGGTGGGTCATGGGACAATGCGAAGAAATTCATTGAGACTGGAAATTTCGGTGGAAAAGGTTCGGATGCACATAAAGCAGGTGTAACAGGTGATACTGTTGGAGATCCTTTCAAGGACACAGCAGGTCCGTCAATCAACATTCTCATAAAACTTATGAGTATTGTAGCGGTTGTATTTGCACCTCTGTTTATGATCTGATATCCTTATTTCCCTATTTTTTATTTTTTATCTTAATACCCGGTTTCCAAATTTTTATATTGATTGCCTGTTTTTGCGTCTCTTTTTTGCGTCAACCTCTGCAGTTCTCTAAAAACTTTCTGCATATAAATACAATGAATTATTTACTTTGATTTTCCATAGATAGGAATATTTAATCTACCTGATATCTATGTGACCTGATATCTATGTGATATCTAGCCGGAATACGCTTTCCTAGTTGGGTGTTATTAGTTAAAAACATTTCGTTGCATAAAAGTCCAGAGCATGTGCTAACACCAATAATTTTGGGAAAAGTCCAAAGCATGTGCTAACACCGATTATTTAGGGAAAACAGGAGAGTGGAAAAATTAAAAGGAAAAAACTAATTTCTATACTTCTCAGATCAACACGGGAGATGTACGGGATAAAAGCTTAAACAGGTCTGGAGAGATCAGTTAACCCCTCTTACCTGTAGCAGCTGAAATTCAATCTCGTCCGGGACCGTGGCCAGGAATATAAACGTGTTATATCCAAGTTTCTGTACTTCTTTAATTGCGCTTGCCTGAGCTTCGTTCAAATCCCTTGAGTCACTTACAATGCAAAATGATTTCCTTTTTCCTGTGTTGACAAGAAAATTAAAGACACTTCCATGAGTGTTCAGAAATACAACGAGATTTTTTAGTTCTTCCCAGGTGCTGCACATGTGAATATTTTTGGACCCCATGTTCTCCACATACCAGTCCTTGCTCACATAGGAATAGGATGCATACTGTTCATTCAGCTCATCATGAGCCTTGAGGATTTTGTTAATATCTTTCCTCAAGTTTACCCATTTCCACCTCTGCGCTGTGAAATAGCGGGCTGCCACTATCTCAAAGATTGCCTGCTTATCTTCATTTTCGAGTCTCATTTTTTTCACATCTTTACTTTATCTGCGTTTCTTACCTCAGAATATAACCTCAGAATACAACCTCAGGATACAACTTCAGAATATAACCTCAGAATACAACCTCAGGATACAACCTCAGTCAGGATACAACCTCAGAACACAACCTCAGGATACAACCTCAGAACACAACCTCAGAACACAACCTCAGAACACAACCTCAGAACACATCATCCTGGGCATAGCTCCTGTTAAACTGCAGGGCAAGTTGGGCTTTTTCCAGTTCCCTTCCAAGGTATGCGGCATGATCCAGGCGGGAGATCAGTTCCAGTTCAAGTAGAGTATCTATAACTTCCCTGGCATTTTTTCCTACGACTAAAGCTTTCTCGTGTTCAGCTACAATCAAGCCGCCTTTTCCGCTTATACTGTCCGGTACTATGCGGATGCGGATGGGGCCTGCAGGATCTACGCGCCAGCTTTTCGAAGGTCTGGCTTGAATTGCATTCTCAGGAAGCGGAAAATCAGGCCGCCTGCGTTTTTCTTTAATACAGAGGAGATCAAGCCCAAGATCTTTTGGTGAGCTCTCTCTTATACTGGAAAGCATCATCATCTCGGAAACCCTTTTCAGTTCTCTGATCGAACCCTGTGCCTTATCACTGAATTCGGGGGTGAAAAGGATGCTTGCTCCTGTTTCTGCTCCTATACCACACAGCGTAGCATTGACTCCTATGGTATCTACATCCATAAGCTCAGTGACATTGCCAACTCCGAGGAATATAGGAATCTCAGGGTACGTTCTGTGAAACTCATGATAGCGTACAATAGATTCGGTTATATTGTGACCTATAGGATCAAGCACAGGATCAGCTATAATTCTCTCAATTCCAAGCCTGCGGGCAGCCTCGACATTTCTGATAAGGCTTTCCAGGCTCCTATCCTCATCCGGGATTATAACGGCTGCAATCCCTGCCCTGGCAATGATTGGACCAGCAGTCTCAAGATTTGTGCTGTTAAGGCTCAGGACAAGATCTGCTCCTGCTTCTACTCCTTCTTTTATCAGTTCAGGGTCAAGGGTATCTATGCTTATCGGGGCATCTGTAAAGGATTTTGCAAGGTTAACAGTTCTTTTAGCCTGCTCTGGCAGGGTATTAAGGCTAGCCCCAAGATCGATTATATCTGCTCCCCGGGCGATAAAAGCTTCGATTTTTACCTGGATTGTTGGGGCATCCATTTCCATAGCCCCTACAATTTCTCCCATCACCTTCATGCGAGCCTTTCCTCCGATTTTTACACCTCTTAGTGTAAGGAGGGCGGAGGCTTCTTCTTCGTTTTTCCTTATTAGCTCGAGGGCCATCTCTTTTCGAACATCAGCAAGGAGTTCACAGGCAGGAACTTTTTCGGAAAACTCAATTTTTCCGGCAAAAGGGAGTACAAAGCCGAGATCATAGGCGTGTTTTGGTCCAAGTCGGATTTGACACCCCAATTCTTCAGATGCTTTTGAAAAATCTCCTGCTACAAGCCCTGGAAGTAGAATAAGGTCATAAGCTTTCGAAAGATCAGCTTCCTGAAATGCTTTGGTCAATTTTTTAGGGGTAATGAAGGCGGCAATATCAATATCAGCTACGAGGATGTCGGCTTTTTCCCCAATTGCTTTCCTGACGGTATTTTCCGCAAGCCGCCCTGTTGCAATCAAAATTTTCATGTTTTTTAGATAGAAGCGCTAATAAAAAAGAGTATCTGTTTAAAACGCGTCGGTAAAAAGGTATCAGGAAATGAAAAGCCCGAGTTTTTGAGCTTTGAGAATCCGGGCTTTCCCTGAGCTAATTTAATTTATAAAATCAATTATTGACTCGTCATGCTTTCTTCTAAGAGGACCTGCTGTATTTCTTAATCTATCCGCAGATGTCATTTTTCCGAACCTTCTTTCCTGGATGAGGCTAGCTTCGGACCTGGGCTCCAGAATTCCAGCTCCTGCCTGAGGACCCAGGATCTGGGCGGACTGCACGCCTGTCATAATAGCCATTACTCTTACCTTACCTTCATAGTCATCCCTGATCCTTGCGCCCCAGATAACATTTGCGCTTGGAGAGAGTTCGTAGGTAAGCATTGATGCGATTTCTTCGGCTTCCTTAAGGCTTAGGTCAGGCCCACCGGTTACATGGACAAGACTTCCGGTTGCACCCTTGTAGTCAACATCAAGCAGGGGGTGATTTAAGGCAGTCCGTACTACCTCAGTACTCTTATCCTGGCTTTTTGACTCGCCTACAAGCATGACTGCAACTCCGCCACAGCCCATGATAGTCCTGATATCGGCATAGTCAAGGTTTATCAGGGAGGGCACTGTGATTGTCTCTGTAATTCCTTTTACGGTCTCGGCAATCAGCTGGTCCATTACGGAAAAAGCCTGGTCTATAGGGAGGTTTGGCACGTAATTAAGCAGCCTGTTGTTGTCAAGGACAATTACAGTGTCTGCTGCCCTACGCAGGTCTTCAAGACCTTCTTCGGCTTTGTAAATCCGGGCTCTCTCAACTCTGAAGGGGCTTGAGACCATTCCTACGACGATTGCTCCCTGCTCCTTTGCTACTTCGGCAACTACAGGAGCAACTCCTGTCCCGGTACCTCCGCCTAAGCCTGCAGTGATGAATACCAGGTCAACATCCTTTAGCACTTCTTCAAGGGTACCTCTTGCAAGTTCTGCAGCTTTCTTCCCTGTTTCGGGGTAACCACCTGCACCCAGCCCTCGCGTGAGAGTTTTTCCTACAAGGATCTTCTTGTCAGCCCTTACATTGTCAAGGTGCTGCTTGTCGGTATTGATACAGACCGTTTCCGCACCTTCAATTCCTATGTTATAGAGACGGTTTACAGTGTTATTCCCTGCACCCCCGCATCCGACAATCATGATTCGTGGTTGCCCGAATTCTTCGAAGTCGTCATCAGAGGAGGAAGTCTTCCGATATTCCTTCTCTTTTTCGCTGAATTTCATTGCTTCCTGTACTATTGATTGCAATTTTATCCCCTCGACTGGATTTGTGTCTAATGGTTTTGTTTGACTCCCCACCCTTTGCATCGGGGATTACATACCTTTTCAATACTTCGAGTGGAGTTATGAGATAACCTTCAAACCCTACTAAAGATTTTCATCCGTTATCTTTAATAAGTTGGCACTCTGCCAAACTTAAATATTTCGGACATATTTAAACGAAATTCTTAAATTGCTTATTAAGTTTAAATATCTCATCCAGAAATCTCATATATTCACTCTTTTACTTCCTTTAATATTCAATTCTCAAAGATGAAGGGCGGGGGACTGCCAAAATGTTTATATATATTAGCTTAATTTTTATTGAAAGTCTTTTCTCTCTCAGCGAAGCTCTCCTGATTTCCTAAGTCAGGGCAATTTTCCTATCTAATTTTCTCTATTCCTTTAATGCCATGCTTGACTTCAAGAGCTAACACTGCAATCCTGTGATTTTTGATAAAACTTTCGAGTAGGGATTCTTTCAATTTAATGAGGCTGTTTATATTATTACTTTTAAGTAGAATTCCCCACTTAAAAACTTTTTCGGTATTACTCAGGGATTTCAAGTCTCTTGCATGATTTTTTGAATTCCAGTTTCTTAAATTTGTGGAAGTGTTTCTGTATTTATAATTCACAAGCAATAAACTCCAGGCTATCTTTTAAATTTTATTTGCTCCAATGTCTCCGGATTAATCTCTTCAGTGTGCTTGGCCTGGAAAGCACTTTTGTAACGAATGGCGTGCTAAAATCTGAAAAGGTAGAAATGAAAAAAAAGTACTAAACCGTAAAATGTGCTAAACCTATAAAGTAACATTTATTTGTATTCGGTTAAGGGTTTTGTTAACCCCAGTAGTTCACTAATTTTTTACT
>DADO01000036.1:0-253 GCA_002509325.1 Methanosarcina sp. UBA402
GGCGGGACTCATACCATTTTTAACCAATAATAACGCTTGAAGTCTAATCTGCTCATTTTTGTTGCAGGAGCGACATATAGCCGTTGAAATATCAGAAGTGGTAAACATCTCCAAGCTCATAATAATTAATATAAACGCTTTAGTATAATAATGTTGCATTAAATGTAGAGGTAACTATAGCTTCGATTTAAATAGTTAATATTCGACCCGAAAGCCGAATATTAGCTCAAAATTAATTGAAAAACTAAATTAA
>DADO01000036.1:506-7049 GCA_002509325.1 Methanosarcina sp. UBA402
AATTAATTGAAAAACTAAATTAATCCTTAATTTGACAGAAGCATACATTTTTTAATGTACAAATGGGCTTTCTGCGTTAGTTTTATTCATACTACTCAAAGTTTTATCGTGTATTTATTGATTTTTGCCATTATTCTTTTAATATATACTCATTATGCCGATCAATGCGTTTTTTGTAAGAAAATACTATACAAATTAGTGGAATCTGTCAAATTCAGGATTAATTGAAAAACTAAATTAATTGAAAAATTAAATTAATTGAAAAATTAAATATTGTCAAAAAGATCAACTACTTTTTTCTGCCTTAGATTCATGCTTTTCAATCGCTTTTTCGTATACTTCTAGAGTCTTTTCAGCTATCGTATTCCAGTTATACCGTTTTTTGAGAAGATCGTAACCTTTTTCCCCCATTCTGTTATGGCCAAGCCCTTCAAGGACGTAATTAAGGCCCCAGGCTATAGAAGAAGGTTCTTTATGAGCAACAACGCCTGTCCTGAAATTCTCTACAAGGGCAACTGCATCGCTTGCAACTACAGGTTTTTTTGCATCCCAGGCTTCAAGCACCACAATTCCAAAAGGCTCGTTCCGACTGGGCACGCATACAAGATCACAGGCATTGAACCAGTCTATCACAGTGTTATCCGGGGCATACCCAAGGAAGTTGCACGAGTTCCCTATACCAAGCCTCTGGGCCTGATTTTCACACTGAGAGCGCATGTCCCCTTCACCTATAAGCACAAACTGTGCATTGCGTTTTTTCAGAACTTTAGCTGCGGCTTCCACCAGCAGGTCAGGTCCTTTCTGATAGGACATCCTTCCCGTGAAAAGCACCACTGGGAGACATGGATGGATTCCATAATGTCTTTTCACATCTCCAGGGTCAATTTGTCTTTTCATTTTTCCAACGTTTATACCGTTAGGAATTTCCCAGAGCTTGTAATCGGGAATCTTGTAGATATGCTTGACTTCTTCTTTCAATACAGTTGAGGTCGTGATAACTTCAGAAGATTCATAGCCTCCGAACCATTCTCTGTGTGAGATTTCTTTTGCCTCCCACCAGCTCCCGTGACGGTTTCCATTACGCCCCCATTCCGTGCTGTGGAAGGTCAGAACAAAAGGCAGTTCAAACTGGGTTTTTATCCTGCAAAGCACATTTACGGGGTGCCAATCGTGCCCATGAAGAATATCAAATTCTCCAGCACTTTCTCTCACGTCAAGGAATCGGCAGTACATACCGTCACACATCCGATTCATTTGTTCTACGATTCCCCCGCTCTGATCACAGGCAATCTTGTGATAGTAAACCCCATTGATTAATTCATCGTTATTTTCACGGTCTCTTGTAAACAGGTGGACTTCATGTCCCTTTGCCGCAAGAGCTTCAGAGAGTTCAGATACATGGGGTGAGATTCCACCTACACGTATGGAATACAGACTTTCCCAGGTAAACATTCCTATTCGAATTTTTTTCATAGGCTCACTTATCCCTTTTTTATCAAATGGGAGTTAAGGAGATGAATAATAAAGAATGCAGTCTCCCCCTCGCCTTTCTAATATTACATCCTTTAGCTTGCTGAATCCAGTTATATTGATCATTTATTGGCCAGTTAATTAATCAGCTATATTGATTAATTATATGGATATCAATTATATTAATCTTAAGTACTGAACTTAGGCCCCCGTGGTCTTTCTAATTCTATGCCCTTAATTCTTCAATTGACTATATAAAAAGATAAAGGGTGATGACTTTAATTTATATAATACGAAAATAGGTTTCGCATTAAGAATCATTAAGAATCATTAAGAATTATACTTCCCTAACTTTATTCCATTTTAATGGTAGATAAACATATCTGTGAATCTGTTCTTATGTATTTTTGTCTGAAAATTATAAAAGCTTTTTCCAGCTTCTCTTTTGAGTTTATTTTTACAGCCCCTCCTATTCTCCGCGCGTAAGGTTTCCCCTCAAATAAGAGGCTGCCCTTTCCGGAGAAACCGTATTGATATAGGTTCCTGTGCTCAGTTCAAAACCTGCATTAATGGAAAGTCTAGGAAGCAACCGAAGGTTCAGATGGTATTCAGGAGCTTCGGAAAGCTGGTAGAACATATAGTTGAAGGGCGGATTTCTAAGAATTCTTCCATAACTTTTGAGTGTATCCCTCAGAATATCTCCAAGAGCAAAAAGAGTTCTGTCATCGCAGTCTCCAAGATAACTGACATGTTTCCTGGGAAGAATCCACACTTCAAATGGCCCCATTGAAGAATAAGGAGTAAAGGCTATCCATTCACTGTTCTTAAATATCAAACGGGAAGATGTTTTTTCCTTGTCAAAAATGGCACAGTAGGGACATTTTTCTTTTTTCCTGATAACCTTCAGTTCCCTTACAAGAGGAGGGGGACAGAACGGCAAGGCAAGGAGCTGGCTGTGAATGTGATTAATGGAAGTCCCCGCCTCCTTTCCGGAATTTTTGAACAGAGAGACGTAGTGTATTTTTTCACGGGTCATGTAGTTGCATGTCCGGTCTCTATAAACCTGCATAAGTCCTGAAATCTCAGCGTCGGAAAAGTCCTCAAGCCTTTTTCCATGCAAAGGTGATTCTACGATAACCTCATGAAAACCATATCCGGATTCAGCCTGCAGGCCATTTTCCTGGTGCACTGGAGAATCTGGGGCAGGCGAGAGGGCGGGATAAAGATTCGGAAAGCAGCGGAAATCCCAGTTGTGTACTCTTCTTTCAGAGGTATCGGAATAAATCTTTCCATTTTTATATACTGCAGTGGCAAGGGGAGTGCTTTCCTCAGCTCCCTCACAGAATATACAGTTTTTAAAGCTGCCTTTCCCGGAATCTTTATCTTCCGCACTTGCAAAGTCCGAAGGCCTTTTAGCCCTTTCTTCGGCAATTATGCAGTACTCGGAAAGAAAATAATGCTTTCTGATTTCTGACATCTCAGGAAAACCCCATTAAGACCCCATTTACCTTTCTTCCTTGCTCCTCTTTTTCAGTTATTTTCCTCGTCTTTCCTCTTTCTTCTCCTTTTTTATTATCTTTCTCCCTTTCCTCCTTTTCTCGTTATCTTTCCTTTTCCCTCTCTTTGGCATGAAAGTGCTTTCAAGTACTTTCATTTCTTTGTGCCTGTTACTCGAAGAATTTCATGTTCGTTTTTCCTCTTTTTGTTATCTTTCCTTCTTTCCTTTAATCCTTTTTTTCATTGGCTTTCCTTTGTTTCTCTTTCTTCTAAATGTCTGAGGAGATATTATTGTTGCAGCCTTTCCGGGCATTTTTAGCATTTTTAATTATCCTTTACCCCTTATCTTCAGCGTACTCCTGCTTGCAGAAACGTGCTCCGCTTATTAATTCATAATACTGTTCGGTAGGAGCTTTCCAGTCCATATCTTTTGCTAGGAGGAAGGCTTCCCTGCAAAGGAGTTTGTACTTTACCCTGTCGTCTATGAAACAACGGGTAAAATAGCTAATTGCAAGGGCATAATCAAGGACTGTTTCGTAATAGGAAAGATCAATGTTGTCTACTACTTTCACTCCTCCAAGCACTTCTATAAGAGACTCGATCGTCTTTATGGCATCACTGAAGCCGCAGACCCGGCTGACCACGCTTGGAGTTCCCTCCTTTCCGGCTTCAAGCCCTGTGAGCAGGAAAGGATCATACCGTGAGGGAAAAATACCTGCACAGCAGCCTGCCATAAATTCCCCAACTTCCATACCAAGCCCTCCGTCGGAGATTGAGAGAATCTGGGGATACAGAAGTGCTGCAACTGAGCGTTTTCCCCTTACCATTTTTGGAAAATCCAGCCCTCTTTCCTCGATCATCTGCTGAATCCTCAGTTCGTTTCCTACAAGCACTTCTTTTGGCAGGTTGACAGGAAATCCTGCAGGAAGATTTGTTTTTTGTCCCTCTGCCGTAACAAGGAAACAGATTACCCTGATCCCCTCCTGCATATATCCTTCGAGAATGCTGTTCTTTATTATACGCTCAAGAGCGACAAGGGAATCGAGAAGGTCCGGATACCCTTTATTTTCTATTTCTATGCGGGAGATTGTAAAAATCGGGATTATCTTTTCGGGTTCTATCCTTTCCCCTCCGTGATACTTGTACAGGTTTTCGGAAAGGAACTTTCTGATTCTTTCAAGTGAGCTTTCTTTCAGGTTCCAGTCTATCTTATCGGATTCTATGGTTATCCCGTTACGGATCACAATCCCATTAATCCCGTAAAAAAGCCTGGCTTCCTGCCGGGTTGACTCGCCGACTGCGGTAACCGTATCAGCATATGATGCGAGGGATTCGAGGGCAGCCAGATTTTCAGGCACGCCTGGAAGCCAGGTACTGTCGTTGTTCCTTCTTTTTTGAATTGAATTATATCCTGCAGTCCTTCCGGGCAGAGTCGCATGTAGGGTTGCAACTGTACTTACCGGAATTCCAAGTTTTTTTAGCCGGGCTGGCGCATAGAACACTCCGAATTCGTGGCAGTGCAGAGAGACACCAGGGCAGGGGATAAAACCCTGAGTTGAGGCTGCTTTTCGGGTTTCGGTGCTCTCTGGAGTCGAACTTACAATGAGTCGAATAAACTCGGAAATTGCATAGGAAAGAGAAAGATAATGGGTATATTCCGGGCCATTCGGCATGTTCTCATATCTCAGGGAATCAAGCCCAAGAAGTTCATAGGCTTCAGCTTTGATCCTGCTTTCAAGGGTCATCTCTTTTCCCATATACGTTGAGCGTATTTTCCCGAAATCAGAGGTTTGAAACTGTAAATAGCCTATCTTCGTTTTCCCTACGAGCTTTTCCCCTGTAAATATTTTAATGCCTGACTTCTCAAGGGCTTCCAGGCTTTTTTGAAGCTCCCCTCCAATACTTAGCGAGCTAAGCTCTCCCATATCTGTGATCCGGTTCAATCCCCGGTTCCAATCTGCACCCCGGTGTCCATAATAAGGGCCCGCAACAAGAATCTCTTTCTCTTCTTTCGTATCCAGTGTACCGGAATCAAGAAGAACTGCAAGGGTATGTGCTTCCTCATGAATAACATTCCAGATTCCGCCCATTTTATTTGATTTAGGGCCTGCTTCTTCTCCGGCAATTATGACAAAATGCTTCCCCAAACCTTAATCCTCCAGGACCTTTTGCCATTCGTTCAGTTCTATATTTATAGTTTAATTCGCCTGTGAATATAAATCTATCAATCGAAAGATAAGCTTGTAAGGATGGCGGATTCGTGAGGGAAAGATTGAGTTTGTAACTGCGATCTGTTAAAAGTTATTGGAAAGAAAGCATAAAGCCGCCTGGCCTGTTGAGAATATTTGAAAAGTAAAAAGCCGCTGAAGAGATACGGGAAAAGGAATTTTTTAAAGAAATTCTTCAAGCACAGGCATCAAGCACCGAAGTTTTTGTTTTCGCATAACAACTTTCCACAAACTTCATGGTTCCTTCAAGGTCAGTGACCTCAAAATCAAAGAGTGTGGAAAATTCCCTGACGCGGTCTTCAAACTCCTTTTCATATGTGAGACCTGTGTTTATTCTTGCAACTCTTTTGTATCCTACACAATCAAAGACAAGTTTCGACATGGTGATATCATCCGGGTCCTGGCTCAAGCCTGCGGTCCTGATCATCTCCCTCCAGTTTGCAGCCCACATAGGGGTCAGGAAAAAGGTGCCAATTCCCTTGCAGCTTTTCAGGACTTCAAGATAACGGCTTCTGCCTCCGAGCACGGCACCTATGCAGTCGTCAACGATT
Organism: Methanosarcina sp. UBA402; assembly: GCA_002509325.1. Lineage (GTDB taxonomy): Archaea > Halobacteriota > Methanosarcinia > Methanosarcinales > Methanosarcinaceae > Methanosarcina. The sequence continues at coordinate 6,253 of DADO01000036.1, forward strand.
TCCCCGTTTTCTTCTTTCAAAATACAGACCTTACAGCCAGGGATGCTGAAGTCGTCTTCAATTTCCCCGAGTACATTTCCGCAAAGCCCATAAAAAGCAGAATTCCATCCGAATACGGAGACATTGCTTCCACTTTTGAATATACAGTTTTTTAAGGTTTTCAGGAATTGCGTGCAGAGCAAGTTCAAGCATGTATATGTTCAGGGTGAGGCTTTTTTCTTCCTTTTTTTCTGACAACTCTTCGACAGGATGCACTTTATGCGGGATTCCAGCCTCCAGCATTTTCTTTCTAATACCGTCACAGTCATTGTTTTTCACGACAACAACTTTTTCGATCTCAGGATCATTTTCGAGCAGGTGCATTATCTCATCTTCGAACATCCTGCACCCTATTATACTGATCACTGGCATTTGCAACTCCTCCTATTTTCTCCCTAGAAGCTGAGTAATCTGGGACTTCACACAGCATTTTACAATATTCCGCAATATTTTTCGGTATTATGCAGCGGTTTTGTGCTCCTTCATAATTCGGTTGATGTTTTTAAAGGTCTGTAATTCAATAATTCTGTTAACGTCCACTTTTTCCTGGTTATTCCACATTCTTGTGAGGGACTCGTCTTATATTTCACACCTTTTTCGTCTTCTTTGTTAAGCCTTCATGTTCTCTGCAAAAGTTTGAGTAAGTACAGTAAAGCCTCATTTGGTAATATAACCCTTTTAGTTTCTTTGAAAATCCTATTGTTTTTCTTGATGCTCTTTTGTTATCCTGCCTTAAAGTCAGGTTCTGTCTTTCCAGC
>DADO01000037.1:0-9110 GCA_002509325.1 Methanosarcina sp. UBA402
TCAAAAATAAAGTGAAAAAATCACAGGAATAAAAGAATTCTTTGGCAGGAATGCCAAAGAAATTATTTCTCAAGGGTTATTACATTTTATTTGAGCAGTTAGCAGAGAAAAGTGAAGTATTAATTAATGAAAAAATGAGAAATCACTAAATTATGGGATTGTGTCGGATTTCTACAGAGCCAATAAAACAAGATTGAAAGGTGCTTTGAACAAAAATTAGGTGCCCGGAGCGTGACTCGAACACGCGACCTCCAGATATCTCAGGAGATTAAAGACGCCTCATATTTAATTGTCCCTATGAGTCTGGCGCCCCAACCGACTAGGCTATCCGGGCTTGCAACACACAAATGAACAAAGATATATTAAAGGCTAACGATCGGAAAATTGATAAACTGGATTTTTTCGCAGATATTTACACGAAAGAACTACTAAAGAGTGAGAGAGCAGATCTCCTGATTACCAGATAAAATAAAAGGATCAGTGAACACGTTATGTTAGAGATAACATAATAGGGTAATATATAATATAAGATTTATTGGGATATAGTATGTAATAAAGAAATATATAATAATAAAGAGATACAAATACACTTTCAGATTGATTCTTAAAAACAGGGAAAGCAAAAACCATATCCTGAAGGCTTCTGCCCTTGAAATATCACAGTAATATAGCTCATTAAATGTCGGAATTAATATAATTATAATTGAATATATAAGCGTTAATTATAATGAATAATCGTAATAGACTTTCAATTTAAGAGTTATAGCGGATATTTTCCATACAAATTTCCCTTAAGACTAAAAGACTCAAAAATTTCGACAGAACTACTATTATTGACAGAACTGGTTTCTACCGCATTTCTGGTAGATCATGCCTTCACAGGCTGACTCCGATTCCTTTCATAACCTCATATTTTGTTTATAGTTTGATTATTAATCTCCAAGTTTCCAAGCAATTTCCTCTCAAAATGACCAGCGAGCTTAGATTAACTCTTGAAGGAGCTATACGCTTCCTGATTCAGAGGACTGTTAGAGAGGAAGGTTGACACTGATAATCACAAAAAGATTTAGCTTATTTAGAGATCTGGATTAGCCCCAGATGAGGAATTTCCATGAAAATAAAAGCAAATCTCATATCCGGAAGAACCGCCGCACAGGGCGCACATCTGGAAGCAAAGACACATAAAGGCTATTTTGATGCCTGTGCTTACTGCGAACTTAATCCCGCTGACCTTGAGAGGCTGGGCGCCCCCGAAGGGAGCAGCCTGAAGGTTACCACCGAATTTGGGGAAGTGGTAGTCTTTGCAAAGGTAAATGAAGGAAACCCGATCGGTCTTGCCTTTATCCCGATGGGACCCTGGGCAAATGCTGTGCTTAGCCCTGACACCCACGGCTGCGGAATGCCAGGATTCAAAGGCGTCCCTGCAGAAATTGAAGTCACGAATGAAAAACCTCTGGACATGAAGTCTCTTATGAAGAAATACAGGGAAGCTTGAAGTCCAGCGAAAATTCCAGCGAAACAAGAAATTTACATTTCGCGTTAAATCCGAAAAATCTGAAAAATTCGGAGGATAAAATATGACAGTAATTAAAGACGCGGTGTGCTCCTTTTGCGGATCTCTTTGCGACGATATCACAGTCACTGTTGAAAATAACAAAATTACAAAAATCGAAAATGCCTGTATTCTCGGACACAGCAAGTTTGTAGGTATGCTCGAACATGACAGGATAGAAACTCCTATGATCAGGAAAGATGGGGAGCTTGTTTCGGTCTCTTATGAAGAAGCGATTGAAGCTGCCGCCAAAATCCTGGTAAATTCAAAGAGAACTCTCTCTTACGGCTGGTGTTCTACATCCTGCGAAACCGTCAGCGGAGCTATCCAGCTTGCCGAAGAGACCGGCTCAGTCATTGACTCCACAGCAAACGTTTGCCACGGGCCAACAGCTCTTTCTGCCCAGGAGAAAGGATCCCCTTCAGCCACACTTGGAGAGATAAAGAATAGGGCAGACGTAATTTTATTCTGGGGATGCAACCCTGTACATGCTCATCCAAGGCATATGGCCCGTTACTCAAGCTTTTCAAAAGGGCTCTTTACCGAGAAAGGGCGAAGAGGCAGAAAAATGATAGTTCTTGATGTCAGAAAAACTGACACTGCAAAACTGGCAGACAAATACGTAGAGATTGAACAGGGTTCAGACCTGCTCCTGGTTACTGCCCTTCGTTCAATTATTAACGGGCACGGAGATGTCATTCCTGAAACCGTTGCAGGCGTTCCTAAGGCTGAAATTCTTGAGCTTACAGAAACTCTAGAGAATGCAAAATTTGTCTGTATTTTCTTCGGCATGGGAGTCACGCAGTCCCGTTCCAAATACAAGAACGGAGACGCCATGTCTTCTTTAATTTCAGACCTTAACCAGCACACAAAAGCTGTCATGATCGGGATGCGGGGACACTATAATGTCACTGGTTTCGGACAGGTAGCAACCTGGGAAACCGGCTTCCCGATGGCAATCGACTTTGCCAGAGGATATCCCTATTATAACCCTGGAGAAACCGGGGCAAATGACCTGCTTGTGCGTGAAGAGCCGGGCGCTGCAATTATAGCTGCGGCTGATCCAGGGGCCCATTTTCCTCAGAAAGCAGTCAGGCATCTTGCAAGAATTCCTGTAATTCAGATTGACCCATACCCTAATCCTACTACTGAGCTTGCAGATGTAGTATTCCCGGCAGCCGTTGTGGGGATAGAAGCCGAGGGAACGGCTTACCGCATGGACGCAATTTCTCTCCGCATGAAGAAATTAATTGATTCAAAATTCAAGACCGACGAAGAAATCATAAAAGACTTGACCGAAAAAGTCAGGGAACTGAAGAGAGGTGCATGAAAATGTCGGAAATCCTGATTAAAAACGCAAGCGTCTGCGATCCTGTACAGGGAATTAACTGCGAGACTATGGATATCTGCATAAAGGATGGAAAGATTGTAGAAAGCGTCTCCTCAAATGCAAAGGTTATCGATGCCGAAGGCAGGCTCACAATGGCAGGAGGCTTTGACGGGCACACCCACAGTGCAGGTAAAATTAACGTAGGGCGTTTTATTAATCCGAATGATGCAAGGAAAAATCCTGTGCCTGGACTGTCTGGCCAGGTCGCACGCACTGAAAAAACGAGAGCGCAGGTCGGATACAATACTCCAAACACCTATGCAATCGGGTACAGGTACGCAAAACTCGGATATACAACTATCTGTGAAGCCGCAATTCCCCTGCTTGCAGCAAGGCACACCCATGAGGAATTTAAAGAAATCCCAATTCTGGACAAAATGGGGCTCTCACTTTTCGGAAGCAACTGGCAGGTCATGGAATATATTCGAGATAAGGAGCCTGAAAAGCTTGCAGCATATGTTGCCTGGGGTCTTAGAGCTTCGAGAGGTTACGGAATAAAAATCGTAAACCCAGGCGGAGGAGAAGCCTGGGGTTGGGGAAAGAACGTTAGTGGACTCTATGATCCTGTCCCGAACTTTGATGTAACTCCAGCCGAGATCCTCATGAGCCTTGCCGAAGTAAATGAGCGGCTGAAGCTTCCCCATTCTGTACATGTGCACTGCAACAACCTCGGAAAACCAGGGAATTATGCAACTACTATAGAGACCATGAAGCTTTTTGAGAAGATTAAGCTTAGCCGGGACAGGCAGGCTCTTCACGTAACCCACGTGCAGTTCAATGCCTATGCAGGCACTTCCTGGAGGAACTTTGAGACAGGAGCTCCCATGGTTGCAGATTATGTGAACGGAGCAGACCACCTGACTTTTGACCTCGGACAGGTTATCTTCGGCCCTGCAGTAACCATGACCGCAGACGGACCTGTAGAATATGCAAATGCAAGGATGCTGCACGAGAAATGGAGCAATCAGGACGTAGAACTGGAAGATGCTTCAGGTGTTGTGCCCCTATTTTATTCTCCAAAAAGCTTTGTAAACGCTGTACAGTGGGCAATAGGGCTTGAACTTGCTCTGCTTGTGAAAGATCCCTGGAAGGTTATGTTTACAACCGATAGCCCTAACGGCGGTTCTTTTGTGAACTATCCTGAAGCCTTCACTTACCTGATGAGTGCAAAAAGAAGGGAAGAAGTTATCTCTGGCTTTTCCAACATGGCTCTTGACAGGATGGTACTGCCAGGAATCGACAGGGAACTGGACTTCTATGAGCTTGCAATCATGACCAGGAGCACCCAGTCAAAGATGTACAGCAGGCCCGAAAAAGGAAACCTCAAAGCAGGTTCAGATGCCGATATCGCAATATATGATATCATACCAGGACAGATCGACCCCTCGACAGAGTATGTGAAAGTTAAGAAAGCTTTCTCAGGTGCAGCATATACGCTGAAAGACGGAGAGATTGTCGTAAAAGACGGAGAGATCGAAGCCACTCCAAAAGGTAGGATTTACTGGGTAAACGCAAAAGTTCCCTCTCCCATAGACAGCGCAATGCAGAAAGATATAGATATCAAATTCAGGAAGTACTACACCGTGAGCAAAGCCAACTATATGGTTGAAGATGTGTACCTCCAAAAGCCTGTTGAAATCGCTACGGAAGGGGTGTTCTAAATGCAGGTTGTAAAGCTTTTCCTGAAAGAAGCAAATAAAATCCCCATAGAAGCCGATAATATAAACCCTGACAACTTTGCAGGCAAAACAGAAGAAGAGATTAAGGCAATTTTGGTCTGGTACGGGAACGGTCAGTATCCTTTTGGTGACTTCTTCAATGTAGAAGTAGAAGGACGCGACTCCGTAGAAAACACAAAGCTTGTTTTCGAAGGTGATGTCTCAAGAGTAAAGCGCATTGGGCAGAACATGAGTGCAGGAGAGATTGAGATCAATGGCAACGTGGATATGCACTGCGGCTTTGGTATGAAAGGCGGGAAGATCATAATTAATGGCAATGCCGATAGCTGGCTCGGCTGTGAGATGACAGATGGAGAAATCATACTCAACGGAAATGCTTCTTACTACGTAGGGTCAGGGTATAGGGGAGAAGCCTGTGGCATGCGCGGAGGGAAAATTACTATCAATGGCAATGCCAGAGATTACCTCGGTGAGCACATGTGCGGAGGAGAGATCCTCGTAAAAGGCAATGTAGGCCTACTTCCTGCAATTTCAAATAATGGCGGGAAGATAGTAATTGAAGGCAATGCTACGATGCCTGCAAACGAAATGAAGAGTGGTACGGTCATCATTAAAGGTGAGGTATCCGATCTCCTGCCGTCCTATAAAGAAGAAGGAACAGTAGAGGTTGAAGGAGTAATCTACCGAAAATTTGTTGGCGATGTTAACGTCGGTGGAAAAGGGGTACTGCTGATAAAACGAACATGAAGTTCTTCGAATAACAGGCACAAATAAATGAAAGTACTTGAAAGCACTTTCATGCCAAACTAAATCTAGCGGTTAATAAAACTAAGTTCAGCGGTTCTAAATAATATAGGGGGAAACAAATCACCCTACTTATTTATAAGTTATTTTTCAGAATAATATGTAAATAAATCTTAAACAGCTTGTATAACAAATCAAAGTGCCCGACAAAATAGGGAGAATCAGGGGAGTTTCTATGAGATGTGGAGTTGCAGTTGACCTTGGAACAAGCGGGTATCGAGCTCAAAAAATCGATCTTGATAAAGAAGAGATCCGAAGAACAGTAATAACTTTGAGAAATCCTCTTCCCGGAGCGAATGTGATGGACCATATGGATTTTGCAATCCATTATGGGCAAGATCTCGCACATGGGCTTTCTATAAATGCAGTAAAGAATCTGTTCCAGGCTCTTGATGTGAAAAGCGAAGAGCTTGAAAGGCTTTCAATCTGTGGAAATCCAATCCAGCTATCCATTTTCCAGGGAATAAACATCGAAGACCTGGCCTATGCAGGAGAACGAAAGAAAAAAAAGTACAATATACAGGAACAGGACAGGAGTGCGAGAATTGTACATAGCAGCGAAATTCCTGGGCTTGATGAATATAACTGTGAGGTTGTAGTTCCTCCTGCAATAAAGCACGAAGTTGGGGCTGATGCCCTTGCCCTGATTATAAAATCCGGGATGCTTGATAGCGATGAAATTTCAATTGCCACAGACTATGGGACAAATGCAGAAATGGCCCTCAAAGTAAAGGACATCATTTATACAGGGTCGGCAGCTGCCGGTCCAGCTCTTGAAGGACAACAGATAAGGCATGGAAACCTTGCGTCTCCGTACACCATATCAGATTTTGAATTCGAGAATGGGGCGTTAAGGAATTACGTCCTGAGTGAAGAAATGAAACCTGTTCCCGGAGATCTCGTAGATCCGGCAACCGGAAAAGTCCTTGATGAAGGTCAGATCAAAGCCAAAGGAATCACAGGTACCGGGGTCATAGCTCTTATAGAGAAAGGAATTGAACGCGGTCTTATAGAGCTTCCAAGGATTAAGACTCCTGATGGGTTTATTCACCTGCAAAATCGAATGGATTTTTCTGAAAAAGATTTGAAAGAAGCCGGAAAAGCCATAGGCGCTATTCGTGCGGGGCACATCACGCTCTGTTCAACCGCAGGTATCGAAATGACAGATATTGATACGGCTTATATGGCAGGCGCTGCCGGTACCTATATGGATGCGGCAAAAGCCCAGAAAATTGGTCTAATTCCATACGCAGCAGAAAAGATCTGCCAGCTTGGAAACACTTCACTTGCAGTAGCCCGTGAAATCTTGCTTTCGGAAAAGAGGTTATGGGAACTGCAGGATATTGCAAGTCAAATAATAGGCACCCATATAATGTTTGCAACTGCTCCGGAATTCCGGGATGCTTATGTTATCGAGCTTGCATACTGGGAAGAAGGTATGCCCTTCAAAATGTTCAAGAAATATCTCAAAAAGAAGAATCTTCCCGAGCTTGGAGATCCTATACAGAATCCCATTATCGAGAAACGTGTGGAGAGGGATATTCCAATCCTTGGAGAAGAAGGGCTTCATGTCCTTGAAAGGGTCGGAACATACATGACTATGGTTGTAGATTGTCCTGAATGCAAAAAATGTATTAAAGTCTGCCCAACTGGCGCCATATCAATCGACGAAGAAAACAGGGTTATGATAAGTACCGACCTCTGTGAAGGAGCCCATTGTCAGCGGTGTATACGAGCCTGTCCTCCAGACAAATTTGACTGGAAAAATCTTGAGGTATTCAAACAATAACTGCAGGCATGAAAAGTATAATCTGGATTTTGGTCGGATTGCTTGGATACCTCAACCGTCCGGTGAAAAAAGAAAATTGAAAGAGAAAAAGGTTAGAGGGAATAAGCCTCACGAAGCTTTGCAACAAGCACTTCAACCTGCTCCACTGCAGTTCCTATATACTTGTCGGGATTTACAAGATTCTCAATATCTTTGGCAGTTAAGTATTTTGCAACTTCAGGAGTTTCCAGAAGTACATTTTTGAAATGCTGTCCTGTATCATGGGCTTTCATTGCTGCAGTCCGGACAAGCTCGTGGGCTTCCTGCCTGCCTACTCCTCTCTTTGCAAGTTCGATCATTACAGCTTCACCCATATTAAGGCCCCTGAGCAGTTCCAGATTTCTCCGGATATTTTCAGGATAGAACCTTAAATTTTCAATAACGCTTATCCCAAGCTTAAGGATGTGATCCGTAAGCACACAGGCTTCAGGGAAAACTACCCGTTCACAGGAAGAGTTGGTCAGGTCCCTTTCATCCCACAAAGTATTGTTAAGGAGTTCGGGCTCAACCATAGCCCTTACAATCCTTGCAAGCCCACATACCTGCTCGGATTTTATAGGATTGCGCTTATGAGGCATGGTAGATGAGCCTACCTGTTTTTTTCCAAAGCTTTCCTCAATTTCGGCAATTTCACTGCGCTGGAGAGTCCTGATTTCTATACCGATCTTGTCCAGGGTTGTGACCGTATTTGCCATCCACATTACAAATTCGGCGTGCCTATCCCTCTGAATAATCTGATTGGAAACGTCCACAGCTCCGATTCCAAGGTGCTTCATGGTAAGTTCCTGGATAAGTATTCCGGCTTTTCCAAACGCAGCCTGAGTTCCAACAGCTCCGGTCATCTGCCCAACTGTCGCTCTCGGAGTAAGCTCGTGGAGACGGTCCAGATGCCTTGAAATCTCCGAAGCCCAAATTGCAAAACGCAGTCCGTATGTTGTTGGAACCCCGATCTGTCCGTGAGTTCTTCCGCAGCAGACAGTCTGCTTGTGGGTTTCAGCCTGGTTAACTAGAACCCTGAGCAGAGCTTTGAGTTTATCTTCCAGAATATCGATTGCATCTTTTATCTGGAGAGCAGTTGCCGTGTCCAGGATATCATTTGAAGTCGCTCCGAAATGTACCCATTTTCCGGCGTCATCTCTACATTGTTCAGAAATAGCGACGACCACAGCCATCATATCATGGTGAATCTCAGCTTCGATTTCGTCAACTCTCTCGGCTTTCACCGAAGAGATGCTCTGGGATATAATTTCAGCTGCGTCTGCGGGAATCAAACCCACATCTGCCTCGGCACGGGCAAGGGCAGCTTCAGTTTGCATGATTTTGGCAAGTCTGTTCTCCTGGCTCCACACATGTTTCATTTCTGCTGTACCATACCGGTAGTCTATAGGATGAATCGCCATGTAAATCACCATCATAATATAAGGAATCAAATTATAAGGAATCAAATATCGCCTTCAGTAAGAAATCAAATTAACTCTAAGGAATTAAATTAATCGTAAAATTATATTTAGAACCTAAAGGTTTTTAGCTTCAAATTATGGTTTTGGTTTTTAATGCTTTAGCATTCATTATATAATTTCAGTGATACAATTTCAGTGATACAATTTTAATGTTGACTTTATTACAGTCCAATGTTAACTTAATTACAGCTTCCTTCCCGGTTTAAGCACATGGGCAGGGAATAAACAACGTAACCAATAAATAAGCTTTGAGTCGACAGGACAGAAAAAATTGTGAGAATGTCAAAAGTAAAAGAAAAAAGGTTGTAAACTCAATAAATGGCGATTTTTTGATGAAAAACATTATATCCCTTAACATCCATTAAACGGGCTATATACCTTATCAATACTGAAAATT
>DADO01000037.1:9397-10677 GCA_002509325.1 Methanosarcina sp. UBA402
TTATACCTTATCAATACTGAAAATAATAGCAGGTGATAAAAAATGGCTCGTTTTCCAGAAGCAGAAGAAAGATTACTAAATAAAAAAATTTGTATGAAATGCAATGCAAGGAATGCAATAAGAGCAACCCGCTGCAGAAAATGCGGCAGCAGTGCTCTTCGGGTGAAATCCAAGGAATCAAGAGGAGCATGATCTTTTTTGCAGGTGGAAGCACACCTTCAGAGAATCATTGATCAGGAAGGAAAAGTTCATCTTACCCTTATTGATCCTGCTTCCCAAACGCCTGAACGAGCCGGTGAAATCGCCCTTGCAGCAGTTAAGGGAGGCACTGACGCCATCATGATAGGGGGCTCAACCGGAGCGTCGGGAGCCCTGCTCGATGAAACCGTAATAAAGATAAAAGAAAAGGTAGATGTCCCAACTATCCTTTTCCCGGGAAGTTCAGCCGGACTCAGCAGGTATGCAGATGCTGTATTTTTCATGAGCCTCCTGAACTCAAGAGATTTAGGGTATGTGATTACAAATCAGGTGCTAGGAGCTCCGCTTGTATACAAAAGTCAGATCGAGCCTATCTCCATGGCATACCTTATAGTCGAACCCGGAGGAACTGTTGGCTGGGTAGGGGACGCAAAATTAATTCCCAGGAAGAAGCCTGAAATTGCCGTAGTATATGCCCTTGCAGGCAAGTATCTTGGCATGCATTACACCTACCTTGAGGCCGGATCCGGAGCCGATATACCTGTCAGTCCTGAAATGATAGGGGCTGTCAAGCAAGTGCTTGGAGATAACAAACTCATAGTTGGTGGTGGGATCAGAGATGCAAAAGCTGCAAAACTCTGTGCTTCTGCAGGCGCGGATATGATAGTTACTGGCACCGTTGTTGAAGAGGTAAAGGATATCACTTCAAAGGTGGCTGAACTCGTATCAGCTATTAAAAGTTGAACCCTAAAACGAATAATTCAGGGTGTGCTGCCTGCTCTTAAAAAAATAATATCTAATTCTATTCTTTATTTAATTCTACTCTTTTTGATATATTATTTTATAGAGTGTTTTTCCCGTAAGCATGTTTTTTCACTGCCCGAAGGAGAAAATTTACTTAATAGGACTTATTTAGAATTGGGGTCTATTATGATCGAGCACTGAGTAGCTTTATCTGATCAGAAATCCTTTCTCTCAACTGTAAATTTTATACGAGCGCGCCCCGAAAAGTTTTGAATATAATTGAAGATTTTTGGTTGTTATCTTCAAATCACAGTAGCCGATTATAATAAATAGTTATA
>DADO01000037.1:10767-36079 GCA_002509325.1 Methanosarcina sp. UBA402
AGTGCTGGACCATATCGACCTCACTGTGGAAGATGGAGAGATTCTCGGGATTACAGGTCGAAGCGGGAGTGGAAAATCTACATTGTTGCGCATCATTAGGGGGGTTGAGCCCTTTCAGCAGGGAACAGTGGAGGTAGATGGAGAAATTATAACTCCTAATTCAGGGATTGAAGGGGAAAAATTTCTCAAAAGCGTAAGCGCAATACACCTCCAGCGAAACTTCGGACTCTGGAATGGGCCTGCGATTGAAAACATTATAAGAAAACTAAACTACCTTCGAGTAGGACACGAAGCCCTCCCAAAGAAGGAACATCTTCCTCACGAGATAAAAAATGATTATGACGAACTCTTTGAAGAGGCAATGGAGTATCTGAAGCTTGTGGGCCTGGAACATAAGGCTCTTCATTCCACCAATCTTCTGAGCGGAGGGGAAAAACAAAGAGTTGTAATGGCAAGGCAGCTCGCCGCAAAGCCAAAACTCCTTCTCCTCGATGAACCCGTTACAATGACCGGGCCGGACACAAAACAGGAAGTCCTTGATGTAATAAAGAGTCTGAAAAAAAAGTTGAATATCCCAATTATAGTAGTTTCTCACCTTCCTGAAATTCACGCTTATCTTGCCGACAGGCTGATCTTCCTTGAAGATGGAAAAATTGCAGCCGACGGAGAACCTTCCTGGGTGCTTAAAAATTTCCTTAGGGACATGAAGCCAAGGGAAGAACTTACAGAGCCTGAGAATAAAGAGGTCTGCATCAAAGTTAGGGATATCTCAAAGAGGTATTCCATTATCAGGATGGGGGAAGTCCTTAATATAAAAAACTTTTCTCTTGATGTTTACAGGGGAGAAATTCTTGCTCTTATCGGCTCATCGGGAGCTGGAAAAACGACGCTCATGAAGCTTATGGAAGGGTCTATCAAGCCGAAGAGCGGGACTGTAGAATACCTCTGCAACGGGGACTGGGTAAACGTAATCGAGTATAGTGAAAAGCGTATGGAGCTCAGGCGAATTATGAGTATCATGAATCAAGAGTTCTCGATGTCCGTTAACTCTACGGTCAGGGATCAGATCCGGTTCAGGCTAAGTATGAAAAAGCAAGGTGCAATTGAATACGCAAGGAATAAAGCCAGGGAAATGGGACTTTCGGATGAAACCCTTGATACGATATACCACCTGCCTGACATGTCAGAAGAGGAGAAGGCAACTGCACTGCGGAAGCTGAACCTGAATGATGCCATTTATTTCGAACTTTTCCCTACAATCCCACTAACTGACGTTGATACTTATGCAAAACCTGTCTTTGAAGCCCTTGACCTGCCAATGGAGGTTCTTGACAAAACGCCTTACCAGATCAGTGGAGGAGAACATGTCCGGGCTTTCATTGCCTTAAGCCTTGCAACATCTCCCGAGTATCTTATGCTTGACGAGCCCTTCGGAGATCTTGACCCTGTGACCCTCAGGGGCGTTACGAACTCCTTAAAAAGAATTAATGAGCGTTTCGGCACAACCATTGTGCTTGTGAGTCACCATATGGATTTTGTCCGAGAAGTTGCTCACAGGGGTATATTGATTGAAAACGGAACTCTTGTAATGGACGGGAAGCCGGCTGAGGTCTGCAAGGAACTAATTAACAGGAGCAATGCTCCTTACATGGAATACAACCTGGAAAACCTACTGGAAGGCGGTTTTGAGGGTAATTAAAAACAGCTGATTTTGTGGAAGACGGTTCGGAAGGTAATTAAAGAACAGCTAAATAGTTTTCAGGAGGTGAATATGACCTTTTCCCTCCCCAATCAATTATGGAAAGGTTCAGGTTTACCAGATCTGCTCCATTCTTTTTAACTTATTTTGAGTATCTATCTGCACCGTTTACGATTTTTTATGCTTTTTTTAGCTTTTTTAGTTTTTTAGCTTTTCTCAAGCTTTTCTAAGCCTTTTTTCAGTCAAATTTCTTTTCCTCGCATAGCCGGTCCCATTCTTCATTCCCAAATTTTATGTATATGCTTGCAGGTATGATTGGGTTTTCGAGTTCTCTGGTTATTTTTTCTGAGAGTTTCTGATTTTCGACAAGTTCTCTTCCTGCGCATCTGAGCACCTTCCTGTACTTTCCCAGGAGAGGTTTTAGCATGATATTGCTTTTGCCCCTGAAAATTTCCCCTTCTCCTCTGTAAATTTCGGCAATGAGTTCAGTGTGAAAAGTTCTTGCGAGACGCTTGAAAAAAAGGCTTTCAACCTCAAAGTTTGTCTGGCCTGGTAGCCCGGAATTTGATATTACGGCAATTTTCGGAAACTTTTCATAGCGTTTTGAGTGCCTGTACTCCCCCATTTCGTCTTTTTCAAAATGAGGCAAAAGGACAGGAGCAAGCCGATCTATGAAGGTTTTCATAATAGCCGGGACATTATCGAAATATACTGGGCATGCGAATACCACAATATCCGAAGCCATAAATTTGGGAAGCAAATCAGCCATATCGTCCCGAATAGTGCACATTCCAGGCGTCTTAAGCCAGCATTCAAATTTTCCCCTGCAATATCTAATATTTTTTTCAATCAGAAAAATGTTTTCGGTTTCTGCCCCGGCTTCTTCTGCCCCTTTCAGGAATTCCTCAACCATAATGAGAGTATTTCCTTCCCTGCCCTTATGGCTCCCGCTGAATACTGTTATTTTCACTTAGTAATCCCCCTTCCCTCATTAAACAAAGAACCTGTAAGCTGAAATAAATGTTCACAGCAGCCTTTCCGAGAAATGGCCAATTCTATAGCGTTTTTGCTTACTTCTAATTACATTTGCAATGGGATTTATTTCCCTTCATCGTTTTCAGCTCTTTTTTCGTTACTGATCTTACCAAGTTTTTTCCCGGCAGCCCAAGCCTTGCCCAGATGTTCTCCTATTCCCCAGTAATTGTTATCATACATGGAAAAAACTATAGGCTCAATCTTCTTAATATCAGGAATCTCATTGCAGAGATACCGTTCTTCTGCATAGCTCTCAATAATCTCTCCTACGAAAACCTCACTCGCGCCTCCGAAATCCAGGATATCTACAAGCCTGCACTCAAGATTTACCGGACATTCCCGGATCATTGGGGCTTTTTTAAGCTTTCCGTAGTAAGTTTCAAAAACTTCAGATTTATCCTCCCTTTTTCCAGAGACTATACCGCAGTAGTCAGTAACTTCCACCATATGCCGGGAAGGAATATTTACACTGAAACACTGGTTTTCCCTTATTCCTTCATTTGTATAGTGAATTTTCCCAAGGGTCACCGCGATCATGGGAGGGCTTGCCTGTACGATTCCGCAAAAAACAACTGTCAGGTAATTTGGCTTACCTTTTACATTAGCCCCTACGAGGGTAGTAGGCATGGGATAAAGATAACTTTTGGCTCCGATGGCCTTTTTCTCTCCACTCTCCATATTTTATTCCTCCTCAAAGCTGCGCAGATAAATCTCGATTTCGGCTTAAATTATATAGTACTGAAGCCTACAGGAAAAAATTACACCAAAACGTGTATTTTAGTTATTTTCTAGATACATAATTAGTATTCCGGTTTTTATCAATATATAAATTAGGAAATAATTCACCAGAGAAAAAAATTCTCTATATAAATTTGAATAATGAATCATGATAGGAGAAAAAGCCAGACAGGAAACCGTTGGAAAGTTGAAAGAAAAATAAAAATATTTCTGAGAGAGGAGGCCTTCTTTTATTCATGCCTTAAGGCATTCACAGGAGCGAGTTTTGCCGCTTTGCTTGCAGGATAAACCCCTGCGGCAACTCCCACAATAAGTGCAACGAGGAACCCTGGCTCAAAGATGTAATAAGAGAAAAGGAAGGGGAGTTCAAGAGCAACGGTAGCAATATAAGTTCCTCCGATTCCAACCCCTAACCCCAAAAGCCCTCCAAAAAGACTGATGATAACAGACTCGATCATGAAGAGCACGAGGATATCATTGCTTGAAAATCCAAGTGCTCTCATGATCCCTATTTTCCATGTTCGTTCCGTAACCGTAACAAGCATGATATTCATTATCCCTATTGAGCCAACTAGAAGGGAAATCAGGGCGACAGTAACAAGAAAACTCTTCAGGTTGTCGGAAATGGTAAAGAAATACTGGTTGTCATCTTCTTCGAGTAACTTGTTAATCGTAGAAACGGGAACTAAAATAGATACGTCCCGATTAACACCTCCGCCTACAATTGTGATCTCCGGATTTTTAATATGACCTCCGGATTTTTTATAATACCTTTTACCTTGAAGCTCTCAGTTACTGTCCTGTTCTCCCCAAGGCGGAAAGTTATATCAACAGTGCTGCGGGTTGAAATATTCCTGTTGAATTTTTCGTTAGCTACTTTAGACCCTATTACTGCGGAGAAAGTATCCTGATCGCTTGTGAAACTACCTTTTTCCATGATAATGTTGGCAGTATCCCGATAGCCTGCAGTCACCCCAGCGATTTGAATGTTTTTCGTTTCCGAGAAATAAGTTACTACACCTAATTGTTGTTTTACAGGAGAAACTCCACTGATTCCGGCGGTATGTTTTATAACTTCCAGTTAATTGGTGTAATAAATATTAGGTTCCTGGCTGTATATAATGATAAAATTGGAGCCCTGGGCATTGATTTCCTCCTCAAAAAGAACTTTGAAACTCTCTCCAAGAGAGACATTTGCAACTACTGCAGCTATTCCTATGATAATCCCAGGCGTTGTCAGGGCCGAGCGGAGCTTTGCACCTTCTATACTCCCAAGAGAAATTCTGATAGCGTGCCTTACTTTTAACATAAGCCCCAACCTTCTATTACTAATTGCTGTAATCCTGTTTGAAATCTCATACGAGCAGAGCTTTAGGCTCTGAAATAGGTGTAGAAAGTACGAAGATAGTTCTATAGGATCCTCAAAGTAGTTCTATAGGATCTTCAAAGTAGTTCTATAAGATCCTTAAAAATCTCAATAGAAATCAATCCTCAAATATATAAACGAATGGCTTTTCGAAAACGAGAAAACTTGTATATTAAGTTCTAGACTATATATTATAGTTTCAAAGCTCTCTCAAACATCTCAAAAGCAACAGTTAGTTTAAGAGAAGAATCCGTATCTTTAGATTTTTTTCTCAGTTTAGTCTTTATAATCCCAAATAGCAGTGTAATCAGTAAAAGTTAGTATATTTCTTATATATGTTAGGGGACATACATAGAGAAAATGGAGCATATTTACTAAATTCATAGGCCGAAAAATAGTTATGTTTTCTTGAACTTCTCTTATTGTTTTAAAATACTCTAAGTTACTTTGGAAATGTTAAAAATAACCGATATACCTTTGCAAATTCGATTTCATGCCTTACTCAAACTTTGATTTCATGTTCACCCAAACCCGGTTATTATAAAAGCGTATTTACCAGAACACGTGCAGGAGAAAGGTTTTGACTGGAAATAGTAATGAAGACTCCGAACTTTTTTCAAGCGCTCCGCAGAGTCCTAGAATCTTTGCTGTATATGATGGTGCTAAAGAATTAACAGAATTACTTACGATCTATTTTAAGGAAGGAATTGTAAGGGGAGAGTACTGCTTATGGATTTCTCCTGATATACTGGCTGCTGAGGGGGTAATAAATAATCTTAGGAAGGCTGGAGTTGAAGTCGAGAATTCTCTTGCTTCTTTACAATTGGAAATTCTACAAGCTAATCCGTTCCCTGAGGACATTTCACTTCTTGCATCAACAGTAAAAGAACTCGTAGGAAATGGATATAATAAAGCTCTTTCTGGAGGATTTTCAGGTCTTAGAACAAATTTTAATCTTAAAAACACTGGGAATTCTCTTAAGTTTTGTCTTGAGACGTGTGGGAAGGTCGTTGAAACAGCGGTTTCTGAAAATAACAAAAGTCTTACATTTCTCTTTACCTTTCCTCTTGAAGAACTTTCAGGTAGAACAATGCTTGAGTTAATGGAGGGAAGCGGTGTTTTTATCAAAAGAAAAGGAAAATGGAAGCATTTGAGTCTGGATGGGGAAATTGGGCTGGAAAACATTTTCCTCAATGCTGAAGAGGGTATAGAAGCTGCAAATTGGACCAGGAACGGGTTAATAATGAACATGAGCCATGAGCTTCGGACTCCTCTTAATTCGGTTATAGGTTTTTCCGATCTGCTGCTAGAAGGGACTTTTGGATCCCTGAACACGAGACAATCAAAATATGTGAATTATATTCTCATAAGTGGGAAGAACCTTCTTGAAATCATCAATAATCTCCTTGATGTCTCAAGGCTGGAAGCCGGTGAAACGAGCCTTAATTATGAAGATGTAGATATCGCCAGCCTTATAGGAGAGGTGAGGATGAATCTTCTCTCGCTTGCTTTAATTAAGAAAATCAGTGTCGAGGTAACGGTTGACATGTCCCTTGAGAGTATTCGGGCAGATAGGACAAAGCTGAGGCAGATTCTTTACAACCTAATGAATAATGCTATAAAATTCACTCCTGAGAAGGGAAAGGTCAATGTAAGCGCCTGCAAAAAAGAAGGTGTAATCGAAATTAAAGTTTCGGATGGCGGGACCGGATTGTCAAAAGAGAATCATGAAAGGATATTTATACCTTTTATCCTGTCAGTTTCTTCTACAGCCAGGGAGTACGGTGGAGCTGGAGTTGGATTATTTATTACTAAAAACTTTGTAGAACTTCACGGGGGAAAGATCTGGGTAGACTCCAAAGTCGGAGAAGGTAACACATTTATCTTTACTCTTCCGATAGATTAGAAAGAAGGAATTTCAGAGGAGATCGACTAACGCCAGGACTGAGAACTCTTCGCTCTTCTCATGATATAGTCGAAAAAACGAAGCACAGTCTGAGTAGCCTTGCTTCTTCAAGAGATCCACTCGAACTATGCCACCTTAATTTTGAGATTAATTTTTCAGGATTTTATCCCCGAAAATATTCATTTTTTACTTTGTTTCTTCTTTCTGTAGATCAGCATACCTGCACCTGCAATGGCTACGAACATTAAACCTGGAACAATCATATTCGAACTGCCTCCCTGAGTTTCCACAGTGGGTTGAATAAACAGGTTGCTTACTACATTTTCGTGCTTATTTATTCCGTTGCCGTAATTTGCTGAAAGTGTCATGTTTATAGGTTCTGAGGTCTCCCTACTTGCAATCCATGAACCGTCTGCCACTGCATTAAACTGAATCGTGAAAAGCTCGTCTGGATTCATTGGTCCTATGAAATATTCCGAAGGGTAAAATTTCACGCCTTCAGCTTCAGGCTTTATACTTACCGAGTTAAACTCATTTGGGTGGGTATTTGCCACGTCAAATTCAACTGTAGCTTTCCCATCGACCATTTGAAGTTCTTTTGAAGAAATCAATCTTATGTTCGAAGAATCGACCTTGAGAGGAATATTCTTTTTGCTATTGTAATCGAAGGAGTTGCCTTCTATTGCAAGTTCAAAGTTGTGAGTTCCTTCTGGAGCATCCTCTGCAACCTTAACATTGAAAGTCAGTTTTATGCTGTCTCCAGGTCCCAGAAGGCCCATATCTGCATAAGGAGCGTCAAGAACAATTATTCCGTCAGATGTAGGTCTTAAAACTGCAGCCTGGATTCGGGCATTGGTATCAAAGTCAGTCCCTCCAATCGTGACAGTCGGAGTAGTTGCAGTGTTCGTAAGAGTTACAGTGACAGTACCCCTGTCTCCTGGCATAAAGACCTGAGGGTCCGATACAAATTCCTTCAGCTCAACTGTCCCCTTGCTGTTAAATGTTTCGGTACCTATTCGGATATCAAAGCTTTTTTCACTCCAGGGATTGTCTTTGCCTGTTTTAGTCCGGACGTCAATAGAGCGCACTCCTTTCTGCGCATTTTTGTCTACAAAAAGGTGAAATTCCTTTGTAGCAGTCCTGCCCGGATTAAGAACTCCAACGTTTTTCACGGCATTTGCCTCGGAATCAAGGGAGAAAGGATATTGAGGCACAATCTCGATGTCAACGTTGTCAGCTTTGTCCCCCCCAATGTTTTCCACCTGGATGGTCAGAGTCAGATATTCTCCTATTTTTGCTGGGTAGGGATTTGTTTCGACTATTGTGACTTTCAGGTTGGCACCCCCAACAGCTGCAGAAGCAGGAACTGCAAAAAGAGAGAAAACCAGGAGTAAAGATAATATGAGAGGAACAAGTGAGTTTTTGATTCTTGTCATTCTGATTTCACCCCGATTAGCTTGAATTTCAAAGTTTAAACACAAAGAATTACTCCGTACTATTTTGAATTATCCCATCTTTTACCATCACTATCCTGTCCGCATATCCTGCAATTTCCGGATCGTGAGTAATTATTACAATAGTTCTACCATCTTCGTTGAGCCTTTTAAATATATTTAGAATTTCACAACCTGTCTTCGAGTCCAGATTTCCTGTGGGTTCATCTGCTAGGAGAATCGCAGGGTCATTAATAAGAGCTCTGGCGATAGCAACTCTCTGGGATTGTCCGCCAGAAAGCTCCCCCGGCTTGTGGCGCATTCGGTCCTCTAGCCCGACCAGTTTAAGTAGCTCTTTTGCTCTTTCGCGAGAATCAACCCCGCTCCTTGAATTAGCATAAGTAGGAAGCTCGACATTTTCTAGAGCTGTGAGCCTGGGGATCAGGTTGAATGTCTGGAATACAAAACCGATTTCTAAGCCTCTGAGCCTAGCAACTTCCTTGTCAGATAGCTTATTAATATCCAGACCTTTAATTATGATTCTCCCTTCCGTAGGTCTATCAAGAAAACCTATAAGATTCATAAGTGTGCTTTTCCCTGAGCCAGAAGGGCCCATGATGGCAAGGAATTCTCCTTCCCGCACTTCCAGATTGATATCATGAAGGACCGGAACTTCCATATTTCCGAGAGTATAACTCTTTTTGACATCAATAATTTCAATAATGGGAACTGCTGTCCCCTGTGTTTCGCTGCTTTGGAAATATCTAGAACGGCCTAACTCACATTCAAACGGCTCTTCGTTTGAGGTGATGTGTTTTTCTCTCAAGGGAAGTTCTCCTTCAAGTCTGGGACTTTCGGTTCCTGTCTCCAATATTGGATCTCCGGGAGCAGAAACGTCTTCAGTGGATATCTTCGTTTCCATATCTACTCCTCTGTTTTTCAAATACTCGGATCGATTAGTACGTATCTCAGTTACCTATAGAATAGTTGCCTATTCTGATTTTTATCTTTTAGATATCGTAGTAAAATATTTTTTCAGTGCGTTAAGAACGCAGAAAGATCACATTTTTTCGAAATTCAGTAGTTTTTCAAGCTTAAAATCTATTTTATACGATGATGGGTTCGGACTCCCCAGAGGATCGGGATTGATTGATTGATTGATTGATTTGTTAGAGAATAGACAGTCTTCCGAAAGCTGTCTAATAAATGCCTTCTGTTACTCAACAATTTGAGCTATCTTGTATTTTGAACGATCCTTGCATTTGAATTATCTATCTTATAAGCTGTCAGCGCACTGACAAATATAGTAGTTTACTGTCAGCTTGTCCATAGGCATTCATGTATACTTGCTAAAGACATTCAAGGGATTAATCGTTAAGAAGTTATCTTCAGCTAACCAATACTTAATTAAGTTGATCAAGAGAAAGGAGCTATTCTTGAGGCAGAATAGCCCTATTCGCCTGATAGATTCTTATTCATATCTCAAAGCGTCCACAGGATTCATGCGTGCAGCTTTTCTTGCGGGGTATAAGCCAGCGGTTATACCTACAAGGATAGAAATCACAATCCCGATCTCGATTAATTTTAAGGGGAAAACCGGAGGAAGTTTAAGAGCACTTTCAAGAGCGTAAGCTCCAAGCCCTCCGATTGTAGTACCTACGATCCCCCCAAAGAGACTGACCATTACAGATTCCAGCAGGAAAAGGGATAGAATATTAGAATTGCTGTAGCCTACAGATTTCATTATCCCGATTTCTCTGGTTCTTTCGGTTACGGTAACGAGCATAATATTCATAATTCCTATCGAACCCACAAAGAGAGATATAAGGGCAAGAGCCAGCAGGAAAGAATTTAAAGCATCTCCTATTTTTCCTGTCTGCTCAAGAATTTCCTCCTGATTAAAGACGTAATAAGGTTTTAAATCCTCATTATCAATATCTCTTTCCGGGACTCCAAAATTCCGGGCTAATCTGCGATCCACGTCATCTGAAATATCACGAACTTTTTCAGGACTGTCAGCCATCGCAAGAAAAGCTCCATAGTCTTTTTCCCCGATCATCTCATTCATAGTAGAAATGGGGATGAAAACTGTTAAATCGTAGTCACTGTCTTCACTTACAACCGTTGGCTCAGAGTTTTTCAGTATCCCTTTTACCTTAAAACTCTTCTTCACAAGCGTACCGTCCTCCTGTCGAAAAGCGATCTCAACAGTGCTCCTATGGGAAATGTTCTTACTAAACTTATCATTTGCAATATCATATCCAAGAACAGCAGCGGCGCTATCTTTATCCGTCAGGAAAGTGCCCCTTCCCATTTGCAGGTTCTGGATCACCTGAAAATCTTTGTTTACTCCTGCAATATTTACGTTTTTAGTTTCTGAAAGATATGTGAGATCCCCACTCATCGTTTTTCTTGGAGATACGCCGGAAATTCCAGGCGTATTTTTCATGAGGTTGTACTCATTATCAAAGAAGAGATTTGGCTGCTTACTAGATGCAATAATAAAGTTAGAGCCTACAGAAGAGATCTCATCAGTAAAAAATTGGTTAAAACTGGCACCAAGAGATGCATTAACAACTACTGCAGCTACGCCAATTACTATTCCCAGTGTAGTGAGTGCAGATCTTAGCTTAGCACTTCCTATACTCCCAGATGCTATATGGGCTGCCTGTGCAAATTTCATCATATTTTACCCCACAAATATGGTGTCAGTTAACTCTTCTCTAATTATTGTTTCCTTCTTCTGTAGAATAAGAAGGCTGCAGGGACAGCAATTATAATAAGTCCACTTGCAAGTAAAGTTTTTGAATTAGATCCAGTAGGTCCCGAAGAGCTTGTAAAGTTTAAGTTCCCTACAGTGTTTGCATGTCTATTAATACCGTTATTGTAGTTTGCAGTAAGGCTCATGTTTATTCCTTCATCCCTATTTGCAATCCATGAACCGTCTGCCACTGCATTAAACTGAATCGTAAAAAGCTCGTCTGGATTCATTGGTCCTATGAAATATTCCACTGGATAGAATCTCACGTCTTCAGCTTCTGGCCTTATGCTTACCGATTTAAACTCGTTTGGATGAGTATTTGCCACGTCAAATTCAACTGTAGCTTTCCCATCGACCATTTGAAGTTCTTTTGAAGAAATCAATCTTATGTTCGAAGAATCGACCTTGAGAGGAATATTCTTTTTGCTATTGTAATCGAAGGAGTTGCCTTCTATTGCAAGTTCAAAGTTGTGAGTTCCTTCTAGGGCATCCTCTGCAACCTTAACATTGAAAGTCAGTTTTATGCTGTCTCCAGGCCCCAGAAGGCCCATATCTGCATAAGGAGCATCAAGAACAATTATTCCGTCAGATGTAGGTCTTAAAACTGCAGCCTGGATTCGGGCATTGGTATCAAAGTCAATCCCTCCAATCGTGACAGTCGGAGTAGTTGCAGTGTTCGTAAGAGTTACAGTGACAGTACCCCTGTCTCCTGGCATAAATACCTGAGGGTCCGATACAAATTCCTTCAGCTCAACTGTCCCCTTGCTGTTAAATGTTTCAGTACCTATTCGGATATCAAAGCTTTTTTCACTCCAGGGATTGTCTTTGCCTGTTTTAGTCCGGACGTCAATAGAGCGCACTCCTTTCTGCGCATTTTTGTCTACAAAAAGGTGAAATTCCTTTGTAGCGGTCCTGCCAGGGTAAAGAACTCCAACGTTTTTCACGGCATTTGCCTCGGAGTCAAGAGAAAAAGGATATTGAGGCACAATCTCGATGTCAACATTGTCAGCTTTATCCCCCCCAATATTTTCCACCTGGATGGTCAGTGTCAGATATTCTCCTATTTTTGCTGGATAGGGATTTGTTTCGACTATTGTGACTTTCAGGTTAGCTCCCCCAACAGCTGCAGAAGCAGGAACTGCAAAAAGAGAGAAAACCAGAAGTAACGAAAAAAAAGTTGCGACAGAATTCTTCTTAATTATTCCCATATACTTCCCCCTTCAATTGTATTGAATTATTCCATCTCTTACCAGGATAACTCTATCAGCATGTTTCACAACTTCAGGGCCATGTGTAAAGATTACTACTGTTCTCCCATCGAGATTCAAACCCATAAATATTCGAAGGATTTCGGCTCCTGTTCTGGAGTCAAGGTTTCCAGTGGGCTCATCCGCAAGAAGGATCGCAGGGTCGTTAATAAGTGCACGTGCGATTGCGACCCTCTGAGACTGGCCTCCTGAAAGTTCTCCTGGTCTGTGATGTATGCGATCATGTAGTCCCATAGTTTCAAGGAGTTCCCTTGCAAGCGTCCTTGGATCAATATTGGTTTTCGAATTAGCAAAGGTAGGGAGCAAAACGTTTTCAAAGGCAGTCAGACGCGGAACAAGGTTAAATGTCTGAAAAACAAAACCAATTTCAAGCCCCCGCAGGCGAGCAAGTTCTTGATCTGACATCTTATTGAGATCCCTCCCTCTTACAAGAATCTGCCCTTCCGTAGGCCTATCAAGGCAACCTATAAGGTTTACAAGAGTACTTTTTCCGGAACCTGATGGGCACATTATAGCCAGAAATTCTCCTTTTTTAATTTTAAGATTTACATCTGAGAGACCGGGAATTTCAAGATTCCCAAGCATATAGCTTTTCCTGACATTGGAGACTTCTACAACTGGAAGTCTATACTCAGGTAAACTACTTTTATTAATAACACATCCCCCTTTTCCAAAGTTACTGAAATACGATAGAATGAATTATGCTGAGTATTATGCTGAGTAATCTCAATGCTTTTACTTATTATGTAAAACAGTCCATTTTAACTTATGCTTTATTAATTTTAGACTAAAGATCCAATTTGAAGGCATATAGTTGCTAACTTCTGGTTTTAAGAACAAAGATTTGAAATCCCAGTTTCAAAATTAATGCTTAACTCTCGACCTTGGCTTTTTGATGAATTTGCTCGGTATAAAATACGGTTATTTATATTGTATTAAGTGAAGCCTGTTAAAATATAGACAGTAAGAACAGTAGCTATAAATATTTTCATTAGAGGGGAGATCTCTCCAGAAAATTTATGATTTCCCCCTGGAGTTTAATTAAGATAAATTTGTACTGTTTTCTATATACATATTTTCTGGAAAGCTAATGGCAGACTAAAATAGCTATACCAATCATTTTCAAAATTTTCTTCTTTAAATATAAGAAAACAATTAATCTTTAGATTAAAATATGAATAGATCTTAAACTTTTTAACATATTAAGTATAAAAAAAATATATAGCTGTCTATGGAAATTTTACTCTAAACATTTAGTAACTATTATTCATAAGGATATGAAATTCTATTGAGTTTATATATTTTGGTATATATAGCTATATGCAGTACTGTTGGCTAAATCTTCAAACGGTAGATCTCGAAATAAGAGAAAATACACATATTAATCTTAGTAAGTAGCTGACAGGGTCCCTGAAATTTGGAGGCTTGATAAAAGAGAATTATACGGAAAGTTTGCAGTCATTGCAGATAAATGTCTATAATAGGATGCAGGCACCGCCGTAGGAATTATAAAATATGGAGGAAATAAACATGCTATTTACATTTAACTTTAGCCAGTTTTTCGCGTTCCTGACTGATTTCAGCTTCTCGTTCAGGTTATTCTAATTGCGTTTTGTATAGGAAAATTAAATTGACCTTGAACAAGGGATAGAAAGCTGGGGTATAACGGAGGATAAACAAAACAAGGAAAATTGTGAGGAGTTTAAAATGATCTTCAGTTTTCAGTATTCAAAAGTTGTAAAGTTCTTCTCGGCTGAGAGCTTCAAATTCTTTTACTGCTGGTAATAAAGCAGTAACGAAAATGGCCTCTTCATTGGAATTGGGATTGGTCCTATAATTTCAGTTGCAGATGGCTGGGGTATAACGGGGGATAAACAAAACAAGGAAAAAACAAGGAAAACTGTGAGGGGTTTAAATGTTCTTCTGTATTCAGTATTCAAAGATTGTAAAGTTCTTCCAGGCCGAGTACTTTAGTTTCTTCTACAAATGCTAATTAAGCTATAAGGAGAATGGCCTCTGCGCTGGTGGGAGTGTTCCTATTATTTCGATTGCAGAAGGCTAGGGTATAACGGGGGATAAACAAAAGAAGGAAAACTGTGAGGGATTCAAATGATTTTCTGTTTCCAGTATTCAAGTGTTGTAAAGTTCTTCCAAGCCGAGTGCTTTAAATTCTTCTACTGCTGGTAATTAAGCAGTAGTGCTTGTGAAAAATATATATGAGGTCGCCTTCATTTCAGGCGAGCTCATCTTTATAATATAACTATAATTCTTCCACTTTTTTACTTCTTTTTTATTTTTCTACTATTTACTCTTTTGAAGGTCTCTATAATTCCAAATATTATCTTTTAAAATATAAGGGAAGAATCATTGTGAAATTTAAGATTGTTTTTAAAAAGCCTAAAATTGGGATAATGTGATATTTTTAAGCATTATTGCTTCCTGAAAGAACGTTAATGTCAGGAAAATAAAACGGAAATCAAAGAAGCGAAATTCTCGGACATTCTATATAAGTATTGCAATAAAAAAACTGTCTCTAAATACTAAAAAACTATTATTTGTAAGGAGTTGTCGTTCTTTACCTTATATATAAATTCCTATTGTATCTTAGTATTGATGCTCCTGAGTATATTGAATTTGGAACTATAGTGTAAACAATAGATAAGAGATCTATACTAAAATTTTCTATAAATATAGATTACCAAGGTCTATTATTTATGGATCTGTAAATCCTAAAGCCTTTTAGCTAAAAATCTCTAAAATTGTTTATACTTATTCGCAAATTCCAAAAATAAATCTCCGGGTGGCATGGGCTTGGGAGTGTGAAATAAAAATGGATATTAAAGGGAGGTTGGCGAAAAGAAGGGAGGTTGGCGAAAAGACTTATGCGGAATAATTCGAATACTGAATTTAATTGGAGAGAATCATCAGTTTAAATGAGAGATATAAAATCTCAAGAGTGGGGGAATTACAATGTTTTACTACTTAAGTTACACAAAAATCACTATATTTATACAGATAATAAGGTTTAAAATGATATATATCGGCGGCCAGGGGCTTGGCGGCTTTGGAAGATTCTTTAGGTGAAGTGGGTTTCAGATGTTTACTAGTGGCCGTTTTGAGTGGTATCTCGGTACAGGCTCAGACTATGTGCTCAGGCACAGTGTGGCCTGTATCATATTTTTTCAGTAAAAGTTGTATCTTTTCTAAGGAAATGGTTGTATTCGGGTCTTTCTGCAGGAGCTATACTATAAGGATTGATCAAGCAGGCATGCAAGTCCAATCAGAATAAGTCATTTATATGTGCCAGTTCTTTTCTGTGCCTAAAATTTCATCAAAGATTTGTTTTGTCATAGAATTAAATTTTTAGGATATTTAACAATTCTATGGGGGCAATGGAAAATAAAGGAAATGTTGAGCTTTTATAGTGGGGCAAGTTTAAATCTTTAAGGTTATAGAGTCTTAAACTTTAAAATGATAGGAGTTTAAATTTTTAAGGTAGAAAAGGTTTAAATTTTTAAAATGTAGAGAGATTTCAGTGCCTTAGAAAGCGGCATCAGAATAAATACCTTTTTACAGATTCTCTTTTACAGATTCTCTACAACATCGTTAAATTTTTTGCAAAATATTTCTTATCCATGGTTTCATAGGAACGAATTAGGAAATCACCAAATCTTTTAGTTCAGGGAGAATGGCCAAGCCTATACGATTCTTAAAACATTTTATTCAAAAAAAGGTAAGGTTCAAAACTCCATAGAAAATTATTATTCACACAGTCATAATCATTACTCATATAGTTACTATAGTTTCAGTTGAAATTAACTGAAGAGTAATCCTCACTAAAAAGCCTGATTTGTTCAAAAAATTAAAAACCAATCACATTTTTAAAATTATTCCTGAGTTACAAGCTCAGATTACGAACTCATACTTAAGGCTAGTACTTAAGACTAGTGATTATAAAAATTGTTATCTAAGGCAATCTTCATATTTTTTAGGAGGAAAAATAGAAAGGAAGTAAATAAAATTGAGTTTGAGTGTGTTTATATATCCACCTTGTCAAACCTCCACAAAGCAGCAGATAGCATTACAAGGGCAAAGAAACAGAGTCCCAGGAATGACATACCGATGTCTGCTGTAGTATAGATATAATGATTTCCCATTACAGAGAAACTAGGCCCTAAAGCAAAATAACGAATCCCATCTGCAAGTAGTGTTAGCGGGTTAAACATAGAGAGAAACCTGAGGATAGCTGGAAAGGAATCGATAGGATAAAGGGCGTTGCTTATAAAGAAAAGAGGCATGCTAAGCAGGGTAAGGATTGATTGCATTCCTTCCGGGTTTTCAATAGTAATTGCAATAGTACCTGACAGGAAAAGGAAGCCCAGGGTAAAGATTGCCACAAGTAGCATGATGCCTGCGACTGCTATGAGGGTTTCAGTAAATGTATACCCTTTAAAGAAGTTCATTCCTATAAGTTTCCCGAATCCTATTATTATAATAGTTTGAATAAAGGCCTTGGTTACCCCTGAAAGTCCAATTCCAAGAATAATATGAGATCGAGGAACTGGACTCGCAAGAGTCTCCTTCAAAAGGCTGAATTTTTTATCAAACATAAGGGTAGTGCCTCCAAACAGACTGCTGAAAAGCACATCCATTGCAATTATTCCTGCACCCATATACGAAAGATAATCAACTACAGGAACCCCGGATACGTTTGGTATAAGTGATGTTAGTTTGTCAAAACTGCCTGACATTGCAAGCCCGAAAAAACCCAGCCACATCACAGGCTGGATCAATGAACTGAAGAGTACGGATTTGAATCTGAAAAATTTCACCATATCTCTCCAGTATATGGCACGGAATTCGAAGCTCATTCCAATTCCCCCAATGGTTCCGTTCCTTGCTGTTTTTCTTTTTCATTACCTTCCCTTAATTCACGCCCTGTGTAATGAACAAAAACATCATCCATTGAGGGTTTTTTAATGTTAACCGTTGTGATATCTATCCCTTCTCCCCGGATTTTCTCCATGATTTGAGGAAGCACATGAGTAACGTCTTCGCCGATCAGAATTCTCAGTGACTTCGTATCTTCTGTTACGCTTTTTACCGATTTAAGTGACCTTAAAATCTCTGCAGCGATTTTATTATTGCTGGTTTCCAGATAAATAAGATCTTTACCAAGTTTATTCTTTAACTCATCTGCATTTCCGGTTACAATTATTTTTCCGTGGTCAATTATGCTTATTCTGTCGCTCAGCTGGTCTGCTTCCTCCATGTAGTGCGTTGTCAAGAATATGGTAGTGCCTTCTTTCTTAATCTCTCTAAGGTACTCCCACATTCTCATTCTTGTCTGGATATCGAAACCTACGGTTGGCTCATCAAGGAAGAGAACTGCAGGTTTTGTCATCAATCCTCTTGCAAGTTCAAGCCTTCGCTTCATACCTCCGCTCAGATCTTTTGCTAATGTATTCCTTTTATTTTCCAGATCTGTCAGTATTAAGAGTTCATCGATGCGTTTTTTTCTCTCTTTTTTTGGCATGGAATAGATCTTACCGTGATAATCAAGGTTCTCAGCTACGGTCATTTCATGATCAAGGCAAAGCATCTGAAAAACAATACCTATCGATCTTCTTACAGATTTTGATTCCTTTGCGACATCATATCCGTTAACTCTAGCTTCGCCCTTCTGGATCTTCCTCAATGTCGTGAGAATATTAATCACGGTACTCTTGCCCGCCCCATTTGGGCCAAGAAATGAGAAAATTTCCCCCTGTTTTACATTAAAACTAATGTTATCAACAGCTTTTACAGAACCATATGAATGCTCAAGATTATTTACTTCTATGATATTTTTGGTCATTCGTAATCAACCCCCTCCCCTCTACCGTATCGGATCCCTCCTACCGCTTGTATTAAACCCAATCCTGGATCCTAATTTGAATGGGTGCGGATTTAGTAAGTAGTTTGTTGAAACTATTAAGTTTGAATAAATATCTTGATAGTTTTACACAATTAGTTATTCTTCTGATGGTTTATATAACTAGGAAATAAAGTTTCTAAACTAACTTCTTAGAAGCTCCCTTGTTTTCCGTTTAGTGGTTTCTAAGATGCCTGATAGGCTGCTCAATTCAATTTTGCCTATTGAAACATTCCCCCAATAACTTCCCTTTTTTGTTTTGACTATAAATTTTTTATTTATTATATTATTGCAGGCTATATGTGAAAAATACGGAGCAATATCTTTATATTGTATAGTCAGCCTAAAAATAAACCAATTATTAAATAGATATTATTGAGGTGCATAGTTAACAAAATAAGTATGCTTAATATCGAAGAGTTTAAAAATTAGAAACACGGTAAAACTGCTTGAATTAAATTGAATTGAAATAGAAGGCTTGACCAATATTTTTTACAGATAGCCTGACTTCAAAGTAATTCTATTAATCTGAACTATACTAAACTATACTAAACTATGTCAAACTATATTAAACTAATCAGAATTATATTAAACTAATCTGAATTATATTAAATTAATCAGAATTATATTAAGCTAATCAGAATTATATTGAACTAATCAGAACTATATTAAACCAATCTGAATTTATACTAAATATAGTCTTCAGCTTACAATATTTTCAGGTATGTGGATAAGATATATATAAATACATTAATTAGCGATGTTATTTGGGTAACATAAATGGTAGATACTTCAAATGTCTTACCAGCTATATGTGCATATCCTGACGGTAAGTATGAGAACTTATTGATTGGAATCGTCCTTTGGGGGTTGAAAGAAAGATATTTCTTTGAAGATTTCCGAAACCGGATCTTGTATAAAAGCTATAAATGAAGGAGTTGAAAATAAAAGGAAGCTATCAATCTGCTGTCCGGTAATTCCAGGAAAAGCAGTTGCTAATTATTCAAATGGTATGCTTAAAATCACAGCACCTTACCAACACTTTAGAAGAGCTAATTGATGTGAAAATCGAGTAAGGGAAGGCGGCACGGCGTTATTTTTATTGGGAGAGGGAGCTATGGACAGTGCTGTACCCAGAATATTGAAAACTCCGATACTGGCAATGTATCATGATGACAAACACCAGAACCTTACTGTGGAAGTCGAACTTCCTGATGTAGAAAGTAAGAATATAACACTTGTAATGCATGAAAACAGCTTTTACCTGAAAGCTTTCAGTAAAAACGTGGAATATCTTGGATCTTTTTTCCTGGATGGGCCTGTAGATCCAGAAAAAGCGGTCGCGGTCAATGATAAGGGAATGCTTACTATCAAAGTTCCCTACAAAGAAGGGTTTGTATGTGCAAGGATCGTTCCGGTTAAGTAACTCAGCAATAAAGAATAGTCTATTGAAAATAATTCTAAAACTAATTTATGTCCTATTAGCCTTTATTATATTTTTCCAGAATTAATAATGATCCTTCTATTGAAGCTTTTTTTGCACAGAGGAAATCTTATGAAAATAATAAAATGCCGCGATCTGGGGTTCAAGTGTAACTTTATGGCTGCTGGAAACGAACTGAAAGAAGTTGAATCTGTTATTCTCGATCATATAGAAAAACAGCATGAAAAGGAGCTTAAGGATATGTCCGAAGATGATATTCTTCATCTGAAGCATCGGATATCCACCCTTTTGGGAAGAAGCTGCGGCTGTGGCGCTCTATAATCCTTCCAGTCGACACGATATGCGCTCGAAAATTGAATGCTGAAAAATCGGACGTTGTTATAGGACAAAATAAAGAACGAGAAAAAGATGGAGCCGGGCTCCATCTAAAACCAGTTCTGAAGTAATTTTATTCCTGTTTCCTGTCATCTTCTTCTTTGCAAGCTTCTCGATGATACCGAGGTTAACTTCGCCGCCTACGCTCAGTTTCCCGTTGGCAACCGCGCTGTCCAGGAGGTTCTGTCCAACAAGGGTGCGGACGATCAGGGTTGTGTAGCCGTCTGGGCTTCCGACCGAACCTGCCGAGATATCGGCTTTGAGGGCGGCAAATTCTATTTCATGATCTTGTTTTTATTTGGAAATTCTGGCGACAGTAGTGGTCATGTATATAATATTTCTGTCCAAAGTATCAAACAATTTGTCGCCTAATGTAATACTAATGGAAAAATAGATCATAATTATTACCTGTTTTTTGACATTTTGGTAATTCAGCAAGTAAATTTATATAGAGTTAGTTAAAAGTAGTTTATGGAGTTCAAACGAACTTTCCAGAGCCAACTTGAACTCCACATTGCCCGGAGGCATGGTTAGTGTTAGTTTTGTGAATATTTAAGGCTTGCTTGATTTTGCCTCCTGGAAAATGAACAGGAGTAATCTACATGATAGCAAAGAAATTAGGAATAGGAACATTGTTTTTGGCAATGTTTCTGGTGGGAATGGCTTTTGTGCCAGCAGTAAGTGCTGAAACACTAACTGAAGATGCCGATGATGCTGTTGAAGAAATTGAATCTCCAGTCCCAGAACCAGAGCCGATTACGGTGCCTAATACAACGCCTGAATCGCCTTATCGGTACCTACTGGAAGCAGATAATGAAGAGTAAGAAATTTTATTCAGTTACATTGAAAATTGCTATGTCTCTGATGAAGAAAAGAAAGAAATGAAAAAAGCAATGAAAGATATCTGGAAAAGATATCCTGATCAAATAACTGAACAGGATAACCTAATGCTTGATAAAGTTGCTAAAGCAACTGCCGAATATCTTAATGATAAATATGGCGATGTTGGGATTAATTGGTCCGGGCCTAATATGCACGGAGATATCATACATATTGCGTGCATAAAATGGGGTGTCAGTGCATCTAATGCACAGACCGCAAATAACTCTGCTCCTGTTCCAGATACTTGGAATAGTGGATTCTGGCAGTCCTATAATCACTACTATGACCCTGTTCTTCAAACCGGCTATGCTCACACTAATTGCGCAAATCGTGCAAATATTGCTAAAGATTACTATAACAGCGGTCAATATACTAGTGCATATGAACATCTTGGATATTCAAGCCATTACATGGCTGATCTAGGAAACCCTATGCATACAGGTAAGGAATATGCACAGTATCAAAATCAATGGGTTCACACTTCCTATGAGTCGTACGTAGCTAATAACTGGAATACAGGATATAACTATAAAAATGTGGTACAAAACACTGGTACTTACTACTCAATAACCAATCCTGAGCAATCCGCAAAAGATTTGGCAAGTGCAACCCGCTCCGATTTGAATGCTTTATATAACGAGGTTTTCTATTATCCGAATACTTTTGGATCAGATCCTGATGTAATCGAAATCACACAAAGAGTTCTGGGGAAGACAGCAAAGTACAATATGGGGCTTGTAAAGTATGTGAGAGGGTAATCCTCTCAATTTTTTAAACATAACCTGGTGAGTAATGTGGAAAAAAGGAATTTGCTACTCATATCTATACTTATTATTCTTTTTGTTGGGGGAATATTTGCTCATGCTATTTACATGGATGCAAAAGATTGGAGAGATAGGGGCCAAAGATATTATTGCATATATAAGGTTAGTGTGGGAAATCTTTCCGGAAGGGATGTAGAGGGAACTACTGTAGTAATGGTTCCGATTCCTGCGACAAAAGAAGGCAAACTTTTTACTCCCACGGCTCAGAAAGATCCTTATTTCACCCAGGAGCTGATGCATGAAATCAATAACTGGCCTGAACAATATCGTAAAGGGCCCTATTTTGAAAATGCAACTGAAGTTTTTGACAACAAAACAATAAATGGAAACTGGACAATGTTCATTGCAGAAACCGATAAAGGATATATGCTTGGATTCAGAACAAACGAGACAAGGCTTGAAGATATATCTTACAGTGCAGATTTTGTTGCTGACTACTTCGACATTTTCGATCCCATAAATAATGGGAGCCCGATTTTATTCCCGATTGAAAATATTTCCAATATTTCTGTAGTCTCTTATGGAGAATACACTAAGTATGCCTCGAATCCGACGTATGACAGCCACGTCTACGTAAGCGATAATCTTGGAGAAGGACCGGTATCTTTCTATATCCATCTGCAGGCAAATAATGACCCAAATGAGTGGCCCAGGGAATACAGGGGTCTGTATATGAATGAAATTATAACAAATGTTAATACCACAGGCAACTTAAAAGTCAGGGCTGTTCTGGGACAGGTTATACCTCATGGGAACTACACCTTATGGTACGGTCGATATGGTCCAGAATATTATGCTAATGAAACACTTTAATGGTGAGACGAAGCAGGGTATCCGGTACATATGCTTTGCATGATGATTAATGCATTCGGAGAAGGTTGGCCACATGATAACATCTTTAATTTTAGTATCTTTAATTCTATTATCTTAATTTTTGCCAGAACTTTGTGTGGGAAATAACGGGCAAAATTAAGCAAATGTAAAAGTCAAAAAGCACAAAAAAGAATGAAATAAAGACGAAGCCTGAAGCTTCACCTTTCAAGTTCTCTGTAATTTTATTCCTGTTTTCTTGCCATCTTCTTTGTGGCAAGCTTCTCGATGATTCCCAGATTTACTTCGCCACCTACGCTCAGCTTCCCATTAGCAACTGCGCTGTCAAGGAGGTGCTGCCCGACAAGGGTGCGGACGACAAGGGTTGTGTAGCCGTCTGGGCTTCCGACCGAACCTGCCGAGATATCGGCTTTGAGGGCGGCAAATTCTATTTCATGATCTTGTTTTTATTTGGAAATTCTGGCGACAGTAGTGGTCATGTATATAATATTTCTGTCCAAAGTATCAAACAATTTGTCGCATAATGTAATACTAATGGAAAAATAGATCATAATTATTACCTGTTTTTTGATATTTTGGTAATTCGGCAAGTAAATTTATATAAAGTTAGTTAAAAGTAGTTTATGGAGTTCAAACGAACTTTCCAGAGCCAACTTGAACTCCACATTGCCCGGAGGCATGATTAGTGTTAGTTTTGTGAATATTTAAGGCTTGTTTGATCCTGCCTCCTTAGAAAATAACTAGGAGGAAGTAAATGATAACAAAGAGATTTGTAATAGGAACATTGTTTTTGGTAATTTTCTTGGTAGGTATGGCTTTTGTACCAACAGCAAGTGCGATTGATACTAAGTTGAGTGAAGAAAAAAGTACAAAAAGTATTTACTGTGCAGAAAATGAAATTATCTCTAAGCTTTCTTCGAATCAAACTTCTTCAGAAAATTCAAAAAAAGCCGAAGAACTCATAAATAAAATAAAAGCACAAAATGAACAGGAAATTTCAGATTCGGTAAATAAATCTACAAGTGAGCAAATATCAATACTATCTACTGTAACGTTAGGGACAGACGCTACATTCACTAATGCAGACTGCGGAGATAGTGGTACTTCATCATGGGGGGCAGCACCCTGTCTTAAAGGTTCTGACTATATTAAGAGTTCAAGAAGAGCTAGAGAAGCTGTACTCACGGGTCCTGGAGGATATGGAGGGGGCGGTGCTTGGGCATGGGTTGGAAAATCTTTTTATGTGTCAGGTTCTGGTTCTCAGTCAGCAAATATAAGAATGACTGGATATCTGTATGGTTTGACAAGTGCCGCAGCTGGGGGATCAAGCAGTTCAGATGTAGATTTAGTATTAAAAGATTCAACCACTGGAACTTCATATAGTACTTCAATATACAGTGTGTCATGTGGCGGTCTAGGATGGGAAAATGTAGATCAATCTTTTAATAAAGGTTTATCAGTAACGTTGCAGGGTGGCCACAGTTATATTGCATACCTGAAGGTAGCTGGAAGCGCTTCGACTTATGGAATTGGAGAAGCGGGATCTGATTTTGGTCCAGGGGATGGCGATGATGAAGGATATGTTTCTTATTCTTCGATAATCGTTGATTTTTAACACTAAAAATGCATATTTCGAACCCCTGCCAATGTAGGTGAATAATGCATGCTTATAGGATATTTTGTTGATTACATGTCAGCAAAATAGTCCTTTTGTACAGTATCATGGCACAAGAGTGCTAGGGTTCGAAATATGCATAAAAATAAACTTCAAAAAGGATTATTAATTAGAGAGAAAATGATCTTAATAATACAGAATTATAAATTTCAACTATCCTGTATTATGAGATTTAACTTTTTCTGTCAAATACGATACAGTTGTATTTTTTTAAGCGATTTGCTGATTTTATATTATAAGTTAGGAGTATAGTCTCTAAAATAAATAATAAGGTGTTGTAATTATGCATAAATTAGAAATAGATACCATTGAAAAAATTGCAAAAACCGTTATTCTGATTCCAGCAATATTGGGACTAATTTTTATTATATTTATTTTCTACTCAGAATTCAGCGGAAGAAATGTATCTATTGGAGGTAACTATCTTGTTTTTGGCCTTTTAATTAATATCGGAATCTTAATGTTAATTTATGTATCTGTACGTGAGTTTATAAGCGCTTATAAGGAAACTAAAGAAAAATAAAAATCTGTGAAATTGTCTATAAAACACTATAACAAAAGAGAAAAGCAAAATCAAACCAAAACAAATCAAAAAGCGATGGAACTGTATCAGCCAAAATAAGTTATTATGGTTTTACGCTAAATTCCGCGGAAGCTACAGATAGTGTAGACTGGCCACATTATAGCATTGTTCAACATGAAGTTTCCCATCATTTTGATGCAGCAGATCAAAATACGGAATCAAAAGCGAAAATTTAGGTTTTAGGATAAGCTAAAATAAATAAATAAATAAATAAATAAAGATGAAGCTTTGGGCTTCATCTTTAAAGTTTATTCGGTAAGTTTTATTCCTGTTTTCTTGCCATCTTTTTCTTTGCAAGCTTCTCGATAATACCAAGGCTGACCTCGCTGCCTACGCTCAGCTTCCCGTTAGCAATTGCGCTGTCAAGGAGGTGCTGTCCAACAAGGGTGCGGACGATAAGGGTCGTGTAACCATCAGGACTGCCTACTGAGCCGGCAGAAATATCGGCCTTGAGGGCGGTAAAGTCCGTGCAGACATGGCAGCCTGGGCGGATGGTATCCTCGAGTTCGGCAAGGGGGATCACATACTGGGTACCATCATTGAGGGTGATTTCGAGCTTGCCCTTAACATCAATGCGG
>DADO01000138.1:0-375 GCA_002509325.1 Methanosarcina sp. UBA402
ACAATTTTATTTTTATAAATCTTTGGGTAATAACAGAATTTAGGGGATTTCTACAGAGCCATAAAAAGAAACATTTATATATTGTCAAATAGGTACTAAACTACTTACTTCCCTTAGTGATGATCCTTTCATATATATAAATACATAGAAATTCATGTATATAAACACATAAAATTATATCTCGGAGCGTAGCTATTCACCCATTAATTAGATAATTTAGATGAGACAACTTAGTTAAGACCCTTAAATTACAAAAACTGAAAAAATATCCTAAAACCCAGTTTCTCAGCCGGCAAGCTTTTTGAACTATTTCTCAAAAAAGAGCCAGAATTATCCAGGAAATTATTGATGAATATACTACCTAATGTTTATTCC